>DATAGR010000158.1:0-7989 GCA_036263575.1 Aquihabitans sp.
CCACCCGAGCCGACTGAGCCTCAGCCCGGCGCGCCGGCGCGGCGCCGGTCGGCTTCGTCCACGAAGCACTCCCGGGCGGCGCGGTCGAGCATAACCCGTTGGGCCTCGAGGGCGGCCACCCGGTCGGGGTCGTCGGCGACCACGGTCCGCAGGTCGTCGATGGCGCTCCGCAGCCGGGCCTGCACCTGCAGCGCGCCGCCGCCGTACTGGCGGATCTCGTCGAAGGCGAGGTGGACGTACTCGTCCCAGCCGTGGAGCGGCATGTCGAGGCGCGGCACGCCGGAGCGGTCCCGGTAGACGCCCACCGGGTCGGGGTGGCGGCCGATGCGCCGCAGCAGGTCGTGGAGGCGGTCGATCGCCTGCACGGCGGTCGTCGGGTCGTTGACGGCCGGGGAGAGCGCCTTCTCGGCGATGTCGACGAGCTGGCGGAGGCCGAAGGCGACGTCCTGGCGCATGGTGCGCTCGCGGCCGACGCCGATGTGGCGCAGCACCTCGTCGAGCGGCGGCGCGCTGCTGCCCGCCTCGCACCAGACCTCCACCACCGGGATGCCGCTCGGCAGGTAGTCGCCGACGTGGGGGACGATGCGCAACCGCACGCGGTGGGCCTCGGCCAGCTCGACGAGGTCGTCCTCGTCGATGCCCACCAGTGCGCCCGGCGGCTGCTCGGAGCCCAGCACGACGTCCGGCGGCCGGTCGGGCCACTCGCCCGGCGAGAGCGGCGTGTGGTCGTGGGCCATGTCGCGTATGGCGGCGCGGCTCTCGGCGGCGACCGCCTCCATGATGTGGACGGCTCGGATCGAGTGGGCGACGTGGTTCAGGTAGTAGACGAACGCGGCCAGCGCGGCGAGGGCCAGCACGAAGCCGAGGGAGACGGCGAGGCCGGGCACGAACGCCGCCCGGTCGGCGCTGCCCGGCCGGACCTGGCGCAGCACCAGCAGCGCGAAGACGGTCGTCGACAGGAACGTCCCGAGGGCGATCTTGGTCCCGGTGTCGCGCAGGAAGGTGCGCATCACGCGTGGCGAGAACTGCTGGCTGGCGAGCTGCAGGGCGACGATGGTGATCGAGAGCACCAGCGTCGCCATCGTGAGGGTCGACGCCGCGATGGTGGCCATCAGGTCCTGAGCGCTCGACGCGCCCCCGCCGAACCGGAGCGGGAGGTCGTCGTGGGAGCGCTCGAACGCGACCAGGGCCGTCGCCCCGAGCGCCGCAACGAGGACCATCACGCCGGGGATGAACCACAGGCCGTTGCGCACCCGCTCGGTGATGGCGTTGCGCCGCACGTCGTGGTCCGGCAGGACGGTGTGGTCGCCGTGCTTCGGGCGCAGGGGATCGCGTGGGGCCATGGTCCGACGAGTCTGCCCGGTGCCCGCCGACGCCCGGGGCCTCCCGTGCGGCCGTCCTACAGTTCCCCGCCGTGACCGACGCCCCCGCCCCCGCCATGCCCGACCACCTTCGACGGGCGGCCGTGGCGGCTCGTGGGTTCATGCCGACCGAGGAGGGCGATGCCCTGTGGGTGGCGGCCAACGAGGCGGCGGCCGCCGTCCCCGACGCGCCGTTCCTCGAGGTGGGGTCGTACTGCGGCAAGTCCTCGGTGTGGCTCGGCGCGGCGGCCGCGGCCACCGGCACCGTGCTGTTCGCCCTCGACCACCACCGCGGCTCGGAGGAGAACCAGGCCGGGTGGGAGCACCACGAGGCCGACCTGGTCGACCGGGAGATCGGCCGCATGGACACGCTGCCCCGCTTCCGCCGCACCGTCCACGACGCCGGCCTCGAGCCGTCGGTCGTGGCGCTGGTGGGTGACTCGCCGACCGTCGGCCGCTTCTGGACGACGCCCCTGGCCCTGCTGTTCATCGACGGCGGCCACGGCCACGACCCGGCCCACCGGGACTACGAGCGCTGGACGCCGCACGTCGCCCCGGGCGGCACGCTCTGCATCCACGACGTGTTCCCCGACCCCGCCGACGGCGGCCGCCCGCCCTACGAGATCTACCTGCGGGCCCTCGAGGACGGGTTCGTCGAGCGGCGGGCCGTCGGCTCGCTGCGGGTCCTGCACCGCCCGGCCTGAGCCGACCTCGCCCCCGGCGCGAGCGATCGCCGGGGCCGGACCTGGAGTGGGAGGGAGGGTCCGGCCCCGACGATCGGTCAGGGATTGGGGGTGCCGACACGGGGGCGTCGGCGGTGAGTCGCCTTGGGGGAGCGGCTCACCGCTGAGGTTCGACGCGCCGTGGCCCGTTCCTGCCGGAGCCTCGGAAAGTTCGGTCAGTCCCGGAGGGCGGGATCGTCGTCGGCGACGTCGATCAGTGGGGGCAGCACGGCGTCGTGGTCGACGAAGA
Source organism: Aquihabitans sp. (assembly GCA_036263575.1). Classification (GTDB taxonomy): domain Bacteria; phylum Actinomycetota; class Acidimicrobiia; order Acidimicrobiales; family Iamiaceae; genus Aquihabitans. The sequence continues at coordinate 2,334 of DATAGR010000158.1, forward strand.
GCCCGGCGGTGGCGCTGGTGCCGGCCATGGCGTCGGCGGCGAGCACGACGGCGGCGGCGGTGTAGGTCGACTGCTCGTCGGCGGGGAAGCGGCTGAGGTCGGGGTACACGGTGCCGGTCCAGTAGCGACCCGACTCGACCCGGTACTGCTGGGCCCAGGTGAACAGGTCGCGGGCGATGCCGTGCTCGCCGACGGCGAGGTGGGCGAGCATGCACTCGCACGTCTCGGCCACGGTGATCCACGGCCGATCCTTCACGCACCGCACGCCGCGGCCGTCGTCGACGAAGGTGTCGAAGCGGTCGGCCAGGCGGGCTCGCCCGGCGTCGCCCAGCAGCACGCCGCCGAGCACCGGGTAGTACCAGTCCATCGCCCAGCGGTGCTTCGGCGCGAAGGCATCGGCCTCGTGGTGGCGGATCGTGTCGGCCAGGCGGGCCGCGGAGAGCTCCCAGTCGGGTCGCTCGTGGCCGAGCAGCTCGGCGAGGGCGATGGCGCAGCGGAGGCTGTGGCAGATGCTCGACGACCCGGTCAGCAGGGCGAACGGCCACGGCGTGCCGTCGGCGTGGCGGGCCCACAGGATCTCGCCGCGCGGCTCCTGGAGGTCGAGGACGAAGTCGATGGCCCGCTCCACGACCGGCCACAGCGCCTCGGCGAAGCCCTTGTCCTCGGTGAGCAGCCAGTGGTGCCACACGCCGGCAGCCACGTAGGCCACGACGTTGGCATCGAGCTTGTCCTGCTCGACGCCGTCCTCCAGGTAGTACTGGTGCCAGGCGCCGTCGGGCCGCTGCAGGCCGACGAGCCAGTCGTAGGCGCGCTCGGCCTCGGCCAGGCGCCCACCGGTGGCCAGGGCCATGGCCGCCTCCACGTGGTTCCACGGGTCGGCGTGGCCGCCCGGCGTCCACGGCACCATCCCGGACGGCAGCTGCCACTCGGCGATGGCGTCGACGGTGGCCCGGACCTCCGCCGAGGTCAGGATGCCCTCGACGGCGGGGGCGGTGATGTCAGGCACGGGCGGTCTCCGGCTTGCGGCTGTACAGGACGAGGCTCTTCCCGAGGACGGGGTTCAGGACCTTCTCGGTCCAGCGGGTGAGCCGGGGGGCGCGGGTGATGTCCCACACCAGCAGGCGGTGGTACGCCTGGACCAGCGGGTGGGTGTCGTTGGTGGGGCCGACGGCGCACTTGAGCCACCAGTAGGGCGAGTGCAGCGCGTGGGCGTGGTGCAGGGCGCCGGGCACGAGGCCGGTGCCGCGGAACCGCTGGCGCAGCGAGGCCGCGGTGAAGATGCGGACGTGGCCACCGGGCACGAAGGGAGCGTGGTACTCGTCGCTCAGGGCCCAGCAGACCTGCTCGGGGAGCCAGGTGGGGACGGTGACGGCGATGGTCCCGCCCGGCTTGAGCACCCGGGCCAGCTCGGACGCGGCGGCGGCGTCGTCGGGGATGTGCTCCATGACCTCGGAGCAGATGATGTGGTCGAAGGTGTCGTCGGGGAACGGCAGGCGGGTGCCGTCGCCGTTGACCGTGCTGGCCACGGTCCCGGCCGGGGCCTCCCCGGCGGTCCGCATGGCCGCGAACAGCCCGGAGACGTCCTTCAGGTCGGCGAGGGAGTAGTCGAGGGCGACGATGTGCGCGCCGCGGCGGAACACCTCGAAGGCGTGGCGGCCGGCGCCCGCGCCCATGTCCAGGACGAGGTCCCCCGGCTGCAGGCCGAGGCGTGAGAAGTCGACGGTGAGCACGGTCTGCGGTCCGCCCTACTTCGCCAGCAGGGCCAGGTACTGCTCCACCGTCTTCTCGGCGGTGTGGCGCCAGCTCCAGTGGTCGATGACGCGCTGGCGGCCGGCGAGGCCGACGCGGGCGGCGTCGTCGGGGTGGTCGAGGACCCAGGCCAGCTTGGTGGCCAGCGCCTCGGCGTCACCGGGCGGCACCGAGAAGGCGGTGACGCCGTCGGGGCCGACGACCTCGGGGATGGCGCCGCCGGTGGTGGCCACGAGGGGCACGCCGCACGACATGGCCTCGATGGCCGGGAGGGAGAAGCCCTCGTAGAGCGACGGCACGACGGCGGCCTCGGCCTCGGAGTAGAGCTCGACGATGCGCTCGTCGGTGACGCCGGAGACGAACGTGATCGCGTCGTCCAGGCCCAGCTCGGCGATGGTGCGGGCCGACTCGCCGCCCTCCTTGGGGCGGCCGATGACCGTGAGGGTGACCTCGGGCCGCTCGGTCCGCAGCTTGGCCACGGCCTCCAGCAGGTAGCGGAGCCCCTTCATGGCCACGTCGGCGCTTGCGGTGGTGATGAGCATGCCGGGCGTCTTGGTCACGCCCGCCACCGGCTGGAACAGGTCGGGGTCGACGCCGACGGGCACGATGCGCATCCGCTCCGGGTCGACCTGGTGGTCGTGGGCGATGTCCTTGAACGAGTTCTCCGACACCGTGATGACCCGCTGGAGCCGCGAGGCGACCCGGGTCTGCATGTTCGTGAACGCGTACCAGCGCCGCAGGGTCAGCCGCTTGTAGCGCGTGGTGGCGTGCTCCATCTCGAGGCGGCGGTCGACGGTGATCGGGTGGTGGATCGTGGCGATGACCGGCAGCCCGGCGCGCTGGATGGCGAGGAGCCCGTAGCCGAGCGACTGGTTGTCGTGCACCAGGTCGAAGTCGGCCGTGCGGTGCTTGAGCTGGTCCCAGGCCCGCATGGTGAACGCCAGCGGCTCGGGGAACGTGCCCGTGCTGAACGACGCGACCTCGAGGAAGTCGGTCCAGTGCTTGAGCTCCCAGATCCCCGGCATCCGCAGCGGGAAGTACTCGTTGTAGATGTCGAGGCTGGGCAGCTTGTGCAGCGGCACCCGCTCGTCGAGCTCGGGGTACGGCTGGCCGCCGAAGACCTCGACGTGGTGCCCCAGGTCCACCAGCGCCTTGGCGAGGTGCCGCACGTAGACGCCCTGGCCACCGCAGTGCGGCTTGCCCCGGTAGGCGAGCAGGGCGATGCGGAGGGGTCGGTCGTCAGCAGGCATGAGCGCACCAGACTTTCGGGTCATTGACCATCTGGTCAAGCGAGCGTCGGCCCAGCCTGGCACCTCCGGCCCCGGGTTCCGCCGAATCACCCTCCCCGTGTGCCAGGCGTCACGGCCGGTTGCGGCTGGGCCACCATGGGCCGGTGCGAGCGCTGGTCCAACGGGTCACCCGGGCGTCGGTCACCGTCGACGGCGACGTCGTCGGCGCCATCGGACCCGGCGCCTGCGTGCTGGTCGGCGTCACCCACGACGACGCCGAGCGGGAGGCCCGGGCCCTGGCCGCCCGCATCTGGCACCTGCGGATCTTCGAAGGCCCCGACGGGCGGATGGACCGGCCCGTCGCCGACGTCGGCGGCGAGGTCCTCGTGGTCTCGCAGTTCACGCTCTACGGCGACACCCGCCGGGGGCGCCGCCCGTCGTGGGTGGCGGCTGCGCCCCCGGAGCACGCCGAGCCGCTCGTCGAGGCCGTGGTCGACGAGCTGCGGGCGCTCGGCGCTTCGGTCGCGACGGGGCGCTTCCGGGCCGACATGGCCGTCGAGCTGGTCAACGACGGCCCGGTCACGCTCCTGCTGGAGGTGGCGCCGCCGGCGTCGTGACCTCGGACCGGGAGCGCCGGCCCCGCCGGTCGAGCGCCCAGCCGCCGGCCAGCAGCGCGACGGCGGCGACCCGGGCCGGCAGGTCGCCCCAGCGGACGTACCAGGTCTCGCCGGTGCGCAGCGGCACGTCGCGGCGGACCCGGACGGCGCGCTCGGACGTGCCGGTGCGCTGGTGCACGCGCCCGTCGGGCGCCACGAACGCGCTGAAGCCGGTGGGCGCGACCTGCACCTCCCAGCGCCCCGTCTCGATGGCCCGCAACCGCGACGACGCCACCTGCTGGGTCTGGACGAACGTGCCGGTGTAGGTCGAGCCGTTGGTCGGGTTGTAGAGCAGCTCGCCGCCGGCCCGGACCGCCGAGCGGGCCCGGTGGCCGAAGAAGACCTCCCACGAGATCACCGTGGCCAACGGCCCGGCGTCGGTGCGGAGCAGGCCCGACTGGCGCGAGACGGTGGCGTCGCGGCGGGCGAGGGTGTCGGGCGCGAAGCGCTCGATGAACGAGCGGAACGGCACCCACTCGCCGAAGGGCACGCGCTGCACCTTCACGTAGCGGTCGCCCCAGTCGCCCTCGGCGTCGAGCACCTGCTGCGAGTTCCGGAACCGCGTGTCGCTGATGCCCTCGATCGTGCCGACCAGCAGCGACGCGTCGAGCTGCCGGGCCAGCTGCTGGAGCTCACGGCCCTCGCGGGCGTCCTGCACCTCGCCGTCGGTGTCGACGACGTTCTCCGGCCACAGCACGAGGTCCATGCCCGGCGGGACCTCGTCGACGGTGGCGTCGACGTGGCGCTCGAACACCACGCGGCTGTCGGAGTCGATCGCCCGGGTGCCCTGCTCGCCGCCGCCCTGGACCAGCGCGACGTCGACCGTGCGCCCGGTGTCGCGGCCCTGCGGCGCGACGGCCGCCAGCAGGAGCAGGACGACGGCTCCGGCTGCGCCGACGGCGGCCGGACGCCACCTGCGGGCCACCGCCGCGGAGAGGGCCACGCCGATCGCCACCGTGGCGAGGGTGATGGCGAGCACGCCGCCGGTGCGGGCGATCCCGGCGAGGGGCCCGCCGACCTGGCCGACGGCCAGCAGCGACAGCGGCGCCCCGCCGAAGGGCCACGCCATCCGCAGCGACTCGGCGAGCGCCCAGGCCCCGACCAGTGCCGTCCGCCGCCCGGCACCGGGCGGCACCAGCGCGCACGACGCCCCGGTGAGGGCGGCGAAGACCGCCACCGCCACCACGTAGCCGGGGGCGGTCAGCTGGGTGATCCAGATGACGGTGGGCCCGAAGAGGGCCAGGCCGAGGACCGTGCCGCGCGCCAGGCGGGAGCGCCACGGCACGTCGGCCAGGAGCCGGTCGAGCAGGGCGAGGCCGACGAACGCGAGGGGCCACCACCCCCACGGGGGCAGCGATCCGGCCAGCGCGACGCCGGCGGCCACGGCGCGGACCGCGGGCCGGCGGACCAGCGCCAGCACCGGCTGCAACGGTCCGGCCTCGGGGCGCGCCGCGGGTCGGGGCGGTGCCTCGGTGGGCGGTTCGTCGGTGGCGGCGGGGGTGGGCATCGGCCCGCGAGTCTGACCGATCCGAGCCCGCCGACCCCCGTCAGGAGATGGATCGGCGGGTGGGCCAGGTGGCGCCGAGGCGGGCCGCCGCCTCCTCGCCGGAGCGGATGCAGGCCGGCACCCCGACCCCTCGGAGCGCGGCACCGGCGAGGGCGATGGGCGTGCCCTCCAGCGACGCCTCCGCCGACGCCACCCGGTCGAGGTGGCCCGGCGCGTACTGCGGGAACGAGCGCGGCCAGCGACCGACGCGCGCCTCGGTGGGGGCCGCCCCGAGGCCGACGATCCGGTCGAGGTCGTCGAGCACCTGGTCGGTGAGGTCGGCGTCGTCGAGGTCCAGGTGGCGGTCGTCGCCGGCCCGGCCCGCCGACACCCGCAGCAGGGCGTCGTCGCGCTCGGGGTCGCGCAGCTGGGCCCACTTCGAGGTCGCATAGGACACCGCCGTCACGAGGAGGCCCTGGTCGCGGGGCACGAGGCAACCACTGACCCCGGGCTCCGTCGCCACCACGCCCTCGTCG
>DATAGR010000159.1:0-4299 GCA_036263575.1 Aquihabitans sp.
TGGGGGGCGGACGACCCGCTCGGGCCCTGCTGGCCCTTGGGCGGGCGGCCACCGCCGCCCTTGGCCGGCCGCCCGCCGGGGCGGGGCCCGCGTCGGCGGCCGGTCTCGGCCGGCGGCTCGATGCCGAAGGCCTCGGCCACCTTGGGGACGCGCCCGGCGACGCGGGTGACGGCGGCGACGAGCTCGGCGCTCGGCTCGGCCGGCTTGGACGCCGGCACCACGGTGAGGCGGACGGGGGAGAACGAGAGGGCGTCGAGCACGGTCGCCCAGCGGTCGCTCACGGTCTCGGCGGTGAGCGCGGCCGATGCCGCCTCGGTGAGCCGGCCCGCGAGGTCGGCCGGCAGGGGCGCGCCGGCCTTGGGCGGGCGCGAGCTGAGGCGCAGGGCCCGCACGACGCGCCCGTCGCCGAGGGTCTCGGCGATCTCGGCCAGCCAGGCGGCCTGCTCCTGGTCGACGCGGCGGGCCAGGCCCTCGCGCAGCTGGGCGGCCAGGGCCCGGGACTCGTCGTCCTTGGCGGCGGTGTCGGCGGCCACCACGGTGGAGCGGAGGTCGCGCAGGTCGAGCTCGTCGAGGTCGGCGACGGCGGCCTCGGCGCGGTCGCGCCACTCGGCGGCGCGCAGGCCGGGGAGGAGGCGCTCGGCGACGGCGAGCAGTGGCTCGGCCTTCACCTCGGGCCGGCCCTCGGCCTTCGCCTGCTCGTTCATCTTGTCGACCGCCTGCCGTACGGCGGGCACGCCGCCACGGAGGATCTGCTCGGCGATCACCTGCTCCTCGGGTGCCAGGGCGTCGAGGGCGGCCTTGCGATGGGTGCGCCCCGGGCGGAGGCGCTTGGCCTTGGGCTTGGGCGGTGGCGCCGGACGCTCGCGGCGGGGGCGGTCGGGCCGGTCGGCGCCGCCTCCCTCGGCGCGGGGCGGGCGGTCGCGGCGCGGTCCGCCGGCGCGCTCGCCGCCGGGGCCGCCCGGGCGGTCGCCACCGGGGCGGCCGTCGCGGCGGCCGCGATCGCCGCCGTCGCGGCGCGGGCCTCGGTCCCTGCGGTCGCCACGATCACCGCGGTCGCCGCGATCACGACCGCCTCGCTTGGGGGCGAGCGTGGTGATGACGAGCTCGTCGTCGCTCAGGCCGCGAGCGGTGAGCTCGATCGTCTCGACCGCCGGGCGCTTCTTGGTCTTCGGCGGCAGGACGGCCAGCACGTCGGTGCCGTCGAGGCTGGTCTCGACGTCGGCGCGGAGCTGGTCGCCGACGGCAGCGCCCTCGGGCAGCAGGGCACCGTCGAGCACGCCCTTGGGCTGCTTGGCCCCGGCCGCCCGCCAGGTCCACGACCCGTCGTCACGGGTGCTGGTGAGCTCGATGTCGATCCGGCGGGACATAGGGGCGCCAACCTACTCGCTCGGCGCGACCCGCCGATCCGGTGAAACGGGGCCCGCGATCGGGTCCAGGCGGCGTCGGTGGAGTGGCTCGGACGGCATCGTCGGCCGCTCCGAGAGTTCGCCCCGTCCGCCCATAATCTACGTTATGTCAAGTCCATTGCTAGAGGGCGGGTAGACGGATCACGCCTGGGCCCCCGTCCGCGGCTCGACCCACAGCGCCGCCGCCGGGCGGGCGTTCTCGAGCAGCCACGCCAGCGCGTCGCGCACCTCGGCCGCCGTCGGTCGGCCGGACAGGTCGCGATCGACGTCCTCGATGGCCGCCTGCAAGCAGTACAGCGCGCCCTGGAGCTCCTCGAGCTTCGTGCGGTCGACGATCACGTCGTCGTCGCCGAGCCCGTGGGCCTGGGCCAGCTTGCGGGCCAGGTGAGCCTGCTGGCGGCACCCAGCCCGGCAGTACCGCCGGGGCCGCCCCGGTCCGCCCCGTTCGGGCAACCGCCGCCCGCACCACCGGCACCGCTCGTCCACGGGTGGTTCCGTCACGTGACGAAACTACCGCCATCGGCCCGGCCTCGCCGTCGACGCCGCCGAGCCGGGGCGGCGCGCCCTGACCCGCTCCCCGGTCGCAGGCGGCACGGGCTCGATTTCGTCAGCTGACGATATGAACGTGGACGGCGACCGCAGCCGAACCGGGCCGGCGCGGGTGCACCGTCCCGAGCACGAGCGACCGAACCGACCAGTGGCCCGCTCGGCCCGGACCTCGGCCGGTCTAGAGCTGGCTGCGGAGCTGGTGGCGACGGCCGGCGAGGGCCAGCCCGGCGCCGACGACGATGAGGCCGATGCCGGCCACGGTGGTGGTGCGGTCGTCGCGACCGGTCCGGGGCAGGGCCCCGTCGGTGACCGCCGGCTGCGCAGCGGCGGTCGTGCTGGTCACGCCACCGCCCTCGACGCCGGGGTCCTCGGTCGTCGTCGGGACCTCGGAGGTCGCCACCACCTCGGTGGTCGTCGTCTCCTCGGTCTCGGTCGTGGTCGTCTCGCACGGATCGACCGCCCCGATCACCCCGACGTCGCACGGGTCGATCGTCGTGGTGGGCAGCTCGGTGGTGGTCGTCGGCAACTCGGTCGTCGTGGTGGCGCACGGGTCGACGGCACCCACGGCGGCGGGCACCGGCGCACAGGGGTCGATGGTGGTCGTCGGCCCCTCCGTCGTGGTGGTGGTGCACGGGTTCACGAGCCCGGCGCCGCCCAGCGGCACCGCGGTGCAGGGGTCAAAGGTCGTCGTGGTGAGGCACGGGTTGACGGCGCCGATCTGCGGCCCGCACGGGTCGGTCGTCGTGGTCGTGCACGGGTCGACGGCACCGGCGGAGGCGGTGGCCGGCGTGCAGGGATCGGTGGTGCCGGCGTCGATCGTGGTCCGGCCCGGGCCGATCAGCAGGACGGCCCCGAAGGCGACCATGAGCAGGGGTCCGAACAGTCGAGCCTTCACGTGTGCCATCTCCCGTCAACGGCCCCTCCCGTCGGGGGCCCATGGTGAGCGGCACCCTAGTACGGCCCTCCACCATCGCCGGACATAGCGGAGCGAGCCCAAACGTCGGGCTATCGTGCCGCTCGTGGCAGCGCGGGCTCGAGCACTGGTGCACCCGCGGCTGGACGGGTGGCTCCTCGGAGGCCTGGGCGTCGTCGCGTGGCTCGTGGTGCGCCAGCTCGGCAGCGCCACCGCCCCCATCACCGGGGTGGTCTCGGGCGCCTTCCTCACCACCGCCGCCATGCACTTCGGCGCTTCGTACCACCTGGCCTACGGCGACGGGCTCCGCTCGCTGCGGCGCCACCCGTTCGCACTGGTCGGCGCTCCGCTGCTGCTCATCGCGGCGGCGGCGGCGGTCGTGGTCGGCCAGGCCAACGGCCAGGCGGCGGCATCGGCGTGGCTGCTGCGAGCGCTCCTCGTCTCCGTCTTCACGCTCACGGGGTGGCACTACGTGAAGCAGGCGTACGGCGTCGGCATGCTCTCGGCGCGCAGCCGTGGCATGCGGCCCACGAAGCACGAGGTGCTCGTCCTGCGGTACGGGCTGTACCCGGTCTGGCTCTACGACGTCCTCGAGATCTACGGCCGTGGCCGCAACGCGTCCTACGGGGGCTACGACGTCACCGTGTCGATCGTGCCCGCCGCCTGGCAGCCGATCGGCCGGGTCGTGGCGATCGTGTCGCTCACCGCCGCGCTCGCCGTCATGGTCCGCCTCGCCCTGCGGGCCCGCACCGCTCCCCCGCTCGGCCTGATCGGCGCCTACGTCGCCGGTGGCCTCTGGTTCATCGCCCCGCCCGGTTACGTGAGCGCTGCCCTCGTGCTCGCCGGCATCCACGGGATCCAGTACCTGACGTGCGCGCACCGCGCCGAGGTCGACCTGGCCGTCGAGCGGCGCGAGCAGCACCTGGTGCACCGCTGGCTCTGCGTCTTCGGCGGTGCCGCCGCCGGCGGGCTGCTCCTCACGACCTGGCTGCCCGAGATCGGCGGCGCCACGTTCGCCTCGGCCGAGCTGCCGAACATGATCGGCGTCCTCGTGTTCGCCTTCTTCAACCTCCACCACTACGCGGTCGACGCCGTCATCTGGCGCTCGGGCGGTGACCACGTCGTCCGCATGAGCAAGGGGCCGCAGCCGGCACCGCTCGATGGCGAGCCGACCCCCGGCCGGGTGCCGACGCCCGTCGGCGCCCCGGTGCCCTCCCTGGCCTGATCGCGACGGGCGATGCCCGGCCGCGCGCGGCCTCGGTCATGCAGCCGTGCGTCGCACCCACTCGGCCGCCGAGCGTCGCACGACCCAACCCACCGCCAGGCCGACGAGGGCCACGTTCAGGAGCCGCTGGCCGGTCGTCGGCAGCAGGCCCGAGGCCTGGGACAGGTCGAGCAGGCACCACCGGGCGGTCGCGCCCGGCGGCGACG
>DATAGR010000160.1:0-2532 GCA_036263575.1 Aquihabitans sp.
GGCCACCAGCACGATGGTCGTCTCGGTGACGGCGGTCCGCGGCTCCACGTACCCCTCGACGCCGCGACGGGTCGCCACGAACTGCTCGAGGTGGGCGAGGTCGGCACGCTGGGAGGCGCGGTCGAGCGTGGCCCGCCGCTCCGGTCCGGCCTGCCCGCGGGCGCGTCCCGCGCGCCGTCCGCGCAACCGGTCGAACAGGCCCATCTCCCGCTCCTCCCACCGGTCGGCCCCGTGCGGGCCGGACCGCCCGGACCGGTCAACGGGGCGTCCGGCCGGGTCGTTCCCGGAGTGGCAGGATGAGAGCGAGGCCGCCCGCTGGCGCGGGCTCGGACACTGCGACAGAGGAGCACCCGTGAGCGCACCCATCACCCCAGCCGACCTGGTCATCCTCGGTGGTGGCTCGGGCGGCTACGCAGCGGCCTTCCGCGCCGCCGAGCTCGGGCTGAACGTGGTGCTGATCGAGAAGGACAAGGTGGGGGGCACCTGCCTGCACCGCGGCTGCATCCCGACCAAGGCGCTCCTGCACGCCGGCGAGGTCGCCGACCTGGCCCGCGACGGCGAGCAGTTCGGCGTCAAGACGTCGCTGGCCGGCATCGACATGGACGGCGTCAACAACTACAAGAACGGCGTCGTCGCCAAGCTCTACAAGGGCCTGCAGGGCCTGGTGAAGGCCCGCAAGATCACCTACGTCGAGGGCGAGGGCCGTCTCACCTCGCCCACCACCGTCGAGGTGGGCGGCCAGAGCTACGAGGGCAAGCACGTCGTGCTCGCCACCGGCTCCTACCCCCGCACCCTCCCCGGCATCGAGATCGACGGCACCAAGGTGATCACCAGCGAGGAGGCGCTCTAGCTCGACCGCGTACCGGCTTCGGCGATCGTCGTCGGCGGCGGGGTCATCGGCTGCGAGTTCGCCAGCGCCTGGAAGTCCTTCGGCGTCGACGTCACCATCGTCGAGGCCCTCCCCCACCTCGTCCCGCTCGAGGACGAGGCCATGTCGAAGCTGCTCGAGCGGGCCTTCCGCCGTCGCAAGATCGGGTTCGAGCTGGGCAGCCGCGTGTCCGGCGTCCAGCCCACCGACGACGGCGTGAAGGTGTCGCTGGAGAACGGCAAGGAGCTCGAGGCAGAGCTCGTGCTGGTCGCCGTCGGCCGCGGGCCGGTCAGCCAGGGCCTCGGCTACGAGGAGGCCGGCGTGAAGATGGACCGCGGCTACGTGCTCGTCGACCAGTACTGCCAGACCAGCGTGCCCACGATCTCGGCCGTCGGTGACCTCATCCCCACCCTGCAGCTGGCGCACGTCGGCTTCGCCGAGGGCATCCTCGTCGCCGAGCGGGTGGCCGGCCTGCAGCCCGCCCCGATCGACTACGCCGGTGTCCCCCGCATCACCTACTCCGACCCGGAGGTCGCCTCGGTCGGCCTGACCGAGGCGCAGGCGAGGGAGAAGTACGGCGACGTCACCACCCTGGTCTACGACCTCGCGGGCAACGGCCGCAGCCAGATCCTCAAGACCACCGGCGCGGTGAAGCTGATCAAGGCTCCCGACGGCCCCGTGGTGGGCATCCACATGGTCGGCAGCCGGGTCGGCGAGCTCATCGCCGAGGGGCAGCTGATCTACAACTGGGAGGCCGAGGCCGACGACGTCGCCAGCCTCGTCCACCCGCACCCGACGCAGAGCGAGGCGCTGGGCGAGGCCCACCTGGCCCTCGCCGGCAAGCCGCTCCACGTGCACGGCTGACCGTCCGCTCCCCTCCCCCCGCCTGAAGGAGTCCTGCCCCGATGCCGACGTCCGTCACCATGCCCGCCCTGGGCGAGAGCGTCACCGAGGGCACGGTCACCCGCTGGCTCAAGCAGGAGGGCGAGCAGGTCCAGGCCGACGAGCCGCTCCTGGAGGTGTCGACCGACAAGGTGGACACCGAGATCCCGTCGCCGGCGGCCGGCGTGCTCACCAAGATCCTCGTGGCCGAGGACGAGACCGTCGAGGTCGGGGCGGAACTCGCGGTGATCGGCGGCGGGGACGACGGTGGCGGGGACGGCGCCGCCGCCCCCCCGGCATCGGCCGAGGACGCCGAGGGCACGCCCCAGACGCCCGTCGACCAGGTCGAGGACGCCGGCCCCGGCGGATCGGACGACGGGCAGCAGGTCCAGCAGGACGCCGCGCCCGCACCGGCGCAGCCCGCCGGTGATGCGGGCGACGGCTCCGCCGGGGGCGGCGAGGGGACGGCGGTCACCATGCCCGCGCTCGGCGAGAGCGTCACCGAGGGCACCGTCACCCGCTGGCTCAAGTCGGTGGGCGACGAGATCACCGCGGACGAGCCCCTGCTCGAGGTGTCGACCGACAAGGTGGACACCGAGATCCCGGCTCCGGTGAGCGGCACGCTGCTGTCCATCACGGTCCAGGAGGACGAGACCGTCGAGGTCGGCGCGGAACTGGCGGTCATCGGGGCTGCCGGCGGTGGTGCGGCCCCCGAGCAGGACGCCCAGCCGGCCCCGCAGCAGGAGGCCCCGCAGCAGGAGGCCCCGCAGCAGGAGGCCCCG
>DATAGR010000161.1:0-12122 GCA_036263575.1 Aquihabitans sp.
GGAGGGCCCGGACGGCGATCGGGACGTCGACCTCCCGGCGGGCCCGGGCCGGCGTGGCGCCGAGCACGGCGGCGGCCTCCCGCTGCCGGGCGTCGACGGCGCGCAGGGCGGGCACGACGGCCCGAACGACGAACGGGATGCCCACCAGCGCCTGGGCGACGGGGACGACCAGCGAGGAGCTGCGGAGGTCGAGGGGCGGCTCGTCGAGGCCGATGAGGATGCCGAAGCCGAGGGTCACCGCCGAGGTGCCGAGCGGGACCATGAGGGCGACGTCGAGCGCCCGTCCCGACCACCGGCTCGCGTGGACCACGACGACCGACGCCAGGCCGCCGACGACGACGGCGACGAGGGCGGCCGCCACCGCGTAGCGCAACGAGTTGGCGACGGCGTCGAGGGGCGACACGAACAGCCCGCTCCCGGTCGACGACCCGAGGGCGCGGTAGTTGTCGAGCCCGTGGCCGTCCCCCACGGCCAGCGAGCGCTCCACCAGCACGCCGACGGGCACCGCCACGGCCGCGAACGCCGGCGCCAGCGCGACGGCCACGCCGAGGCCCTCCCGGCGCGACCGCACCGGGCGTGGTGGCACGGGCCGCCGGGCGGCGGCCTTCGGGGCCGCCCGCCGCTCCAGGAGGTGGACGGCCAGCACGAGGGCCACCACCGCGGCGAGCTGCAGCAGCGCCAGCGCCGCCGCGGTGGTCAGGTCGGTGCGCTGGGTCGCGTAGCGCCAGATCTCGGTCTCGACGGTCGGGTTCCCGAGCCCGCCCACGGTCAGGACGACGCCGAACGACGTGAAGCAGAAGAGGAACACGATCCCCGCCGCGCTCCAGAGCGCAGGCGCCAGGCGGGGCACCACCACCTCCCGCGCGACCTGGCGGCGCCCTGCGCCGAGGACCCGGGCGGCCTCCTCGGCGCGCGGGTCGAGCAGCGCCCAGTAGCCGCCGACGATCCGCACCACGACGGCGACGTTGAACACCACGTGGGCCAGCAGGATCGCCCACACCGTGCCCTGGAGGCGCAGCCCGCCGCCGCGCCCGTCGAGGCCGAACAGGTCGAACGTCGCCTGCAGCGCGGCGCCCACGACCAGCGTCGGCAGCACGAAGGGCACCACGAGCAGCGCCCGCAGCAGGCGCCGGCCGGGCAGGTCGATGCGGGCGACCGCCCACGCCGCCGGGAGGCCGGCCGCCAGGGTGAGGACCGTCGACGCGGCCGCCTGCCACGTCGTGAACCACACGAGCCGACCGGTCGACCGGCGCCGGAGGACGTCGAGGACCGACCCGTCGGCCAGGCCGCGCTGCACGATGGAGCCCACCGGGTACGCGAAGAAGACGGCGAGGAACGCGACCGGCACCAGCGCGACGAGCCACCGGGCCGGCCGCCACCTCCGAGCCGGTGGGGCCACGGCGGCGGCCCGGCCGGTCGCTGCGCCCGCCACCGCCTTCACCGGAGGACCAGCTCGGTCCACCGCTGCGTCCACCGGTCGCGACCGGCCTCGATCTCGGCCGGGTCGAGCGTGAGGGGCGACGCCACGACGGTGCGGTGCGCCTCGAACTCGGGCGGCAGCTCGGCGCGCTCGTTCACCGGCTCCACGAACATGTTGAGGGGGATGTCCTCCTGGAACCGGGGCGACAGCAGGAAGTCGACGAGGGCGGCGGCGGCCTCGGGGTGCTCGGTGCCACGCAGGACGCCGGCGAACTCGACCTGGCGGAAGCAGGCGTCGGCGACGACCCCGATCGCGGGCTCGTCGCGCGGCGGGTCGGCGTAGAGCACGTCGGCGACCGGGCTGGACGCGTAGGACGTGACGATCGAGCGCTCGCCCGACCCGGCCCCGAAGGACCCCTCGTAGGCCTGCTCCCAGCTCTGGTCGACCTGGAGGCCGTTGGCCCGCAGCTGCTCCCAGTACCGCTCCCACCCGTCCTCGCCGTAGGCGGCGATGGTGGCCAGCAGGAAGGCGAAGCCGGGCGACGACGTCTCCGGGTTCTCGGTCACGAACTCGTCGGCGTAGGCCGGCTCCGTCAGGTCGTCGAGCCGGGCCGGCGCGTCGCCGGCGTCGGGGTAGGCGGCCTTGGCGTAGTTGACGCAGACATCGCCCACGTCGATCGGGGTCGCCAGGTGCTGCGGCGCCTGCTCGTGCTCGTCGGGCACGTCGGCCAGGGCCGGCGGCGCGTAGGGCGTGAACACCCCCGCCTTCGTCCCCCGGCAGAGGAAGGTGGTGTCGATGCCGAACAGGACGTCGGCGACGGGGTCGCCGGCGGTGAGCACCGATTGGCTCACGAGCGTGCCGGCGTCGCCGCTCGCCAGCAGCTCGACCTCGACGCCGGTCGCCTCGGTGAAGTCGTCGAAGACCCCCTCGGAGACGGCGAACGAGTCGTGGGTGACCAGGCGCACGGTCGTGCCCTCGAGGTCGGCGGCGGCGACGGCGTCGGGCTCGATGGCGTCGGGCACCTCGTCGGGGGCGCACGCCGCCGCCGCCCCGTCGGGCGACGACGTCGAGGCGCCGGTCCGACCCGACGCCTCGGGCTCGGGGTCGTCGGTGCAGCCGGCGAGCAGCACGGCGGCGAGCAGCAGCACCGACGCGAGCCGGGCGACGAGCGTGGATGTGGGACGGGACCGGTGCACGAGCTACCTCCGCTGGCATTACCCAGATCAGGTTCGCGGGTCGACGGCGGGGGCCTCACGGCCAGCCGTCCTCTCAGCCCGATGTCCCTCGAGCTCCCCGGTTTCGGTTGTCGCCCGCGACCCTACCGCCGGCTCAGGCCGACGCCGCCTCGTAGCGGTCGCGCAGGGCCCGGCGCGCCCGGTAGAGCAGGGCCGAGGCCGCGGCCGGCTGGATGCCGAGGATCCCGGCGATGTCGCCGGCCGTCCGGCCCTCGATGGCGGCCATCCAGAGCACCGACCGCCACCGCGGCGGCAGCTGGCTGAACGCCTCGCGGATGTCGAGGCCGTCGCCGGCGGCGTCGGCGCCGTCGGCGGTCAGGACGTCGGGGACCACCGCCCGGGCGTCGTGGCGGCGCTTGCCGCTGTTCGTGTAGGCGACGCTGCGCACCGACACCATGAGGTAGGGGACGAAGCTGCCCGTCGGCCCCCGACCGGCGGCGAGGGCCGAGAGCACCTTGGTGAACGCCTCGTCGACGACGTCGTCGGCGTCGTCGCGGCCCACCAGGGCCCGTGCGTACTGCCGGGCCTCGGCTCGGTGGCGCCCCCACAGCTCGGCGTAGGCCTCGCGCCGGCCGGCTCGGACCTCGTCCAGCAGGACCGCGTCGGTCGGCTCGCCGGCCGACCGGCCACCACGTTGCGCTCTCGGGTCGTCCCGCACGGTGACCACCCTAGGGGCGTCCGTCGTCTCTCGGCCTCATTCGGCTGGACGAACCCCCTTTCGACTCGTTTGAGACATTTCGACGTCTCGGGGCAAAGCAGACGGCCCACCGCTAGGGTCGCGCACCATCTGACGGTCCGTCAGATCCGGAGCGCGAGGAGCCGTCGGCCATGGAGTTCGGGATCTTCAACGGGGCCTACGTCCCGGCGTCCATGACCGAGGCCGAGGGCCCGGCGGCGGAGGTGCGCCGGTTCCGGGAGGAGATCGAGTGGGTCCGGGCCGCCGACCGGTCCGGCTTCAAGTACCTGTGGGCGACCGAGCACCACTTCCTCGAGGAGTACTCCCACCTCTCCGCCAACGAGAGCTTCCTCGGCTACTGCGCCGCCATCACCGAGCGCCTCCACCTCGGCTCGGGGATCATGAACGTCACGCCGCCGGTGAACCACCCGGCTCGCGTCGCCGAACGGGCCGCCATGCTCGACATCCTCAGCGACGGCCGCTTCGAGCTCGGCATGGGGCGGGGGTCCTCGACCACCGAGCAGGCCGGCTTCGGCATCACCGACCCGGAGCTCACCAAGGCCATGTTCGACGAGACGGTCCCTGAGATCGTGCGGATGTGGCGGCCCGGGACCTATCCCGGCTTCGAGGGCCGCTTCTTCAGCATGCCGCCGCGCAACGTGCTGCCAAAGCCGCTCACGCAGCCCCACCCCCCGCTGTGGGTCGCGGCCGGCAGCCCGTCGACCTTCGAGAAGGCCGCCCGCATGGGGGTCGGCGTCCTGTGCTTCACCACCGGCCTGTCGTCGGAGCTGGCCCCGCTCATCGAGGGCTACAAGCGCACGATCGCCGGCGCCGAGCCGATCGGGGGGTACGTCAACGACAACGTCATGGTGACGTCGAGCATGCTGTGCCTCGCGGACGGCGACCGGGCCCGCCGGATCATGACCGACGCCCGCGGGCACTACCACAAGAGCCTGCTGTTCCGGTACCTCGACACGTTCCCCCGCCCGGCCGGGACGCCCCAGTGGCCCGAGCTGTGCGAGCCCTACACCGCGGAGGAGATGGCCGTGGCGGTCGAGATGGGCGAGTGGGCCATCGGCGACCCCGACGACTGCCGCCGGGTGGTGCAGCGCTGGACCGACGCCGGCGCCGACCAGCTGACGTTCGGCATGTTGTCGCAGGAGGTCCCGATCGACGTGGTGGTCGAGGCCACCGAGCTCTTCGGGCGCGAGGTCATCCCGCAGTTCGACACCGACCCGGTCCACCGCACCACGCGCCTGCGCGACGCCCAGGTGCCTGCGGCGGCCGCGAGCTGAGCGCTACGCCCGGCCGGCCCAGACCGGTGGCCGGCGGTCGGCCCACGGGCGGGCGGCCTCCAGCTGCGCGGCGACGCGGATGAGGACGTCCTCGCGTGCGGGTGCCGCCACGAGCTGCAGGCCGATGGGCAGGCCCTCGGCGCTCTGGTGGAGCGGCACGGAGATCCCCGGCTGGCCCGTGATGTTGAACGGCGCCGTGAACGCCACCATGGGCGTGGCCCGCATGACGCCGGCGAGCGGGTCCTCGGGGGTGGCCTCGAACTGGCCGAGCGTGGGCGGAAGCTCGGGGATCGTGGGCGTCAGGAGGAGGTCGAACCCGTCGACCTCCCACCACGCCACGATCCGGCGGGTGGCGGCGTGGAGGCCCTCGATCGCCTTGAGGTACTGCGAGGCGGTGATCGACCGCCCCAGCTCGGCGATGGCCCAGGTGCCCGGCTCGACGCCGTCCGGGGTGACGGGCTCGCCCACCAGCTCGCCGAGGTGCTCGAGCTCCCGAGCCACCCAGCTGCCGTAGGCGATCAGGAAGTGGTCGGCGTAGGCCCCGTCGGCGAGCGCCGCCGGGTGGGCCGGCTCGACCCGGTGCCCGAGCGACTCGAGCAGGGTCGCGGTGGCCTCGGTGGCCGCCGCGACCTGCGGGTCGGTCGTGAACGAGCCGTCGGGCGGCTCGGCCACCCACCCGATCCGGAGCGAGCCCGGGTCGGCGCCGACCTCCTCAGTGTACGGGCGGCTCGGCGGCTGGGCCCAGTACGGGTCGCCGACACCGGGCCCGGCGACGGCGTCGAGCAGCATCGCGGTGTCCCGCACGGAGCGGGTCACCGCCAGCCGCGTGACGAGCCCGCCCCAGGACTCGCCGACATCGGGGCCGAGCGTGCTGCGCCCTCGCGACGGCTTGAGGCCGACGAGCCCGCACTCGGCTGCCGGGATGCGGATCGAGCCGCCGCCGTCGCCGGCGTGGCCGGTGGGGACGATCCCCGCCGCGGTGGCCGCCGCCGAGCCGCCGCTCGACCCACCGGTCGAGCGCGTGGTGTCCCAGGGGTTGCGGCTCGGGCCGTAGGCGGCCGGCTCGGTCGTGGTCACCAGGCCGAGCTCGGGCGTGTTCGTCCGGCCGATGACCACGAGCCCGGCCCGCTTGAAGCGGGTGATCAGCTCGGAGTCGACGTCGGCGACGTAGCCGTGGCGCTTCAGGAACGCGGTGCCGCCGTGGTACGGCTCGCCCGCCTGGGTGCCGTCGAGGTCCTTCACCACGAACGGCACGCCGGCGAGCGGCCCGTCGAGCGGTCCGGCCGCCTCCTCCAGGGCCCGCTCGAAGCGCGGGTGGATGATGGCGTTCAGCTCGCCGTCGACCCGCTCGGCGCGGTCGATCGCCGCCTGCACGAGCTCGACGGCGCTCATGTCGCCCGACCGCACCCGGGCGGCCTGGTCGGTGGCGTCGAGGGCGGCGAGGTCGTCGAGGTCCGTCATGGCCGAATCGTAGGCACCCGCCCGCCGCCCGGCCCCGACGGCGGGACGGGTGATCAGCGGGCGAGGTGGGCGGTGACGACCTCGGTGATGCACGCCAGGGTGTCGGCCATGGCCCGGTCGCGGCCGAAGCGCTCGACGAGGCTGATCGCCTCCACGCGCTCGTCGGCGCCGTCGAACACCTCGCCGGCCACGACGAGGAGCGGCACCCCGAACTCGGCGGCCAGCTCGACCAGCCCGCCGACGACCTTGCCGTGGAACGACGCCTCGTCGACGAAGCCCTCCCCGGTCACCACCAGGTCGGCGCCCTCGACGGCGCCCGCCAGGTCCAGCTCGTCGGCGATCAGCTCGAAGCCGGACTCGATGGTGGCGCCGACGGAGGCCAGCCCGCCGGCGAGGCCGCCCGCCGCGCCCGCCCCCGGCAGCGTGGTGACGTCGACGCCGTGGTCCTCGAGGTACACCTGGGCCAGGCGCTCGAGGCGCCGGCGGAGCAGCTCGATCTGGCTGGCGGTGGCGCCCTTCTGCGCGCCGAAGGTGTCGGCCGCCTCGAGGAAGGGCGTGTGCACGTCGACCGCGGCCACCAGCTCGACGCCCCGCAGTCGCGCCGCGGGGAAGAGGGCGCGCAGGGCGGCCAGCCCGCCGTCGGTGGTGGCCGACCCGCCGTGGCCGACGAACACCCGCCGGGCCCCGGCGTCGACCGCCGCGGCGATGAGCTCGCCGGTGCCCGCCGTCGCCGCCGCGATGGGGTCGTTGCCCTCGGCGCCGCCCACCAGGGCGAGCCCCGAGGCCCGGGCCATCTCGATCACGGCCACCCGGTCGGCGAGGCGCCAGCCCGCCTCCACCGGCGAGCCGAGCGGGCCGGTGACGACGGTCGAGCGGTTGGCGCCCCCGAAGACCTCGAGGAAGCCCTCGCCGCCGTCGCTCATCGGGACCTCGGTGGTGCGGGCGCCGACGCTGCGGCCCGCCGCCGCGATCGCGCCGGCCACCTCGGCCGCGGTGGCGGTGCCGCGGAACTTGTCGGGGGCGGCGAGGATGCGCACCCGACCATGGTGCCCGACGCCTGCGGCCCGCCGCGCCGGTGGGCGGTCGCGCCAGGCGGCCGGGTCAGCCGGCGGCGGCGAGCTGGTCGGCGAGCCAGTCGGCGGGGCTACGGGCGAGCGACGCGGCCCGGAGCGCGGCCCACCGCCGTGCTCGCTCGTCGTCGTCGGCGTGGAGGGCGGCTGCGAGCGCCGTCGCGGTGGCGCCGACGTCGAACGGGTCGGCGCCGAAGGCGGCGTCGCCCAGCTCGTCCCACGCGCCGGCCTCGGGCGACAGCACGAGCTGGCCGTGGCGGTCGTTCACCACCATGGCCTCCTTGGCGACCAGGTTGAGCCCGTCGCGGATGGGGTTGACGAGGACGACGTCGGCGCGTGCCAGGGCCGCCATCGACCGGGGGTAGTCGTCCTCGAGGTCGAGGACGATCGGGGTCCACGTGTCGGTGCCGTGGCGCGCGTTGATCTCGGCGACGCGCGCCTCGACGGCGGCCCGGTAGCGGTCGTAGGCGGCCACGCCCGCCCGCGACGGGTACACGAACGCGCCGAACACGATCCGCCCGATGTGGTGGGGCTCGGCCTCGAGCAGGGCCTCGAAGGCGTCGAAGCCCCGGAGCACGTTCTTCGACAGCTCGATGCGGTCGACCCGCACGAGGAACCGGCGATCACCGACCAGCGCCTCGAGGTCGGCGGCGGCCGCGGCGCAGGCCTCCGAGGCGATGGTCTCGGCGAGGTCGTCGGGATCGGGGCCGAGCGACGCGACGAAGCGCTCGGGCGGCGCCACGCCGAGGTCGGTGCACGAGGCCGTGAAGTCGTCGGCCCACCGCTGGGTGTGGAACCCGCAGGCGTGGTGCCGGGCCATCCCTTCGAGGAGCTCACGCCGGGCCGGCTCGGGCAGCGTCCGCAGCCACAGCGGCGTGGCGAACGGCGTGTGGGAGAAGTGGACGAGCCGGAGGTCGGGGCGGCGGTCGCGCAGCGTCGCCGCCACCAGGCACAGGTGGTAGTCCTGGATCAGCACGACGGCGCCGTCGGGGGCGTCGGTGGCGAGGGCGTCGGCGAACGCGGCGTTGACCCGCCGGTGGGCGGCCCACGGCCCCTCGACCCACCCCGCCGGCCACGACGGCTCGTAGACCGGGTCGAACAGGCCGTGGTGCGCGAACCAGAGGGCCTCGTTGCAGACGGCGTCGTAGTGGGCCCGCCAGGTGTCGTCGTCGAACGCGAGGAGCCGCACCCGGAACCCCTCTGCGGTGGTGGCCCCGCCGGCGGCCACGACCCGATCGCCGTCGGCCATCGCAGCGGCGACCCACAGCGTGTCGGTGCCCCGCACCAGCGGCGCCACACCCGAGACCAGGCCGCCGGCGCCGCGACGGGCGCGGGGCACGCCGTCGTCGTCGAGGCGGAAGGTGACCGGCCCGCGGTTCGAGACGATGACCAGGGGTCGGTCGGCAGCCATGGCGCACCAATGTAGGAGCCGGCCGCGAGCACCGATCCCCGGGGCCGGCGGGAGACGCCGCGTGCGAGGCCTCAGCCGGCGAGGGCGCGCAGGACGTCGACGGCGCCCGGCGGGCCGTCGACCACGACGTCGGCGGCGCTGCGGAGCGCGGTGGGCAGCTCCGGGGTGCCGATCGCGATCCCGACGGTGGTCAGGCCCTGGGTCCGGAGGTCGGCGAGGGCGTGGAACGCCGGCAGGTCGCCGACGTCGTCACCGACGTAGAGCACACCCCGAGCCCCGTCGGCCAGCTCGCGGACGACCTCGCCCTTGTCCGAGGCGACCGGGGGGTGCAGCTCGACCGACATCTTGGCGGACCGCGCCTCGAGCCCGGTGGCCGCGGCGAGGTCGTCGGCCGCGGCGAGCACGGCAGGCCCGGCCTCGGGGTGGCTGCGGTAGTGCAACGTGACCGAGAGGCGCTTGTGCTCCACGAGCATCCCGGGCACCGTCGCACCCGCCGCTCGCGCCGCGGCGTCGGCCACGACCGGCTCCCAGTGCTCGACGCCCGGCCGCAGCACGCCCCGACCGTCGACGGCGGTCTCCAGGCCGTAGAGCCCGGACAGGGCCAGCGCCGGCGGGAGGTGGGCGGCCAGGAAGTCCACCGAGCGCCCGGACACGGCGCCGACGATCCGGTACCGCGCCGCCAACCGGCCGAGCAGGTCGACCACCCCGGGCGACGGGCGCGCCGCCGCCGGGTCGTCGACGATCGGCGACAGCGTGCCGTCGAAGTCGAACAGCAGCACGGACCCCGCCGGGTCGGCGACGAAGGGCGCGAGGGCCTCGGTGAGCTCGGGTGGTGCCACTGGGTGGGTGGGCCGTGTCGGGGTGGTGCCACGCGTCGCCGGCCGGGTCGGCCGGCGAGCGGTCAGCCGCCCGTCGTGGTCGTGGTGTCGGCGTCGGTGCCGCCGGCGTCGCCGGCGGTGGTCGTGCTGGTGGTGTCGCCGCCGGCGGGGGCGGTGTCGGCACCGAGGACGACCACCACGTTGGCGGTGTCGGCGCCGGGCCCGGGCACGGGGTCGGGCATGGGCTGGACGGCATCGGGGGCCTTGCCCAGCACGAGCGCCACCGCGTTGGCCTCGGCCTGGTAGCCCTCGGCGAAGTACACCGCAGTCTGCTCGAGGGTGGTGCCGGCGTTGGCGTTGGCCGGCTCGCCCATCTGGTAGCCGGCGGCGCCGATGGTCTCGCTGGCGGCCCGGGCGGAGCCGGCGGGACCGTCGGCGTTCAGCACGACCACCTGGACCTCGCCCGGCGCACGGGCCTCGGCCCCCTCCGGGGCGGCGGTGGTGCTGGTGGCCTCGTCGGGCGTGGTGGTGGTGTCGCCGGGCTCGGTCCCGAGGCCCGAGGTGTCGACGGTGGTCGACGGGACCGGATCGGTGCCCTCGGCGCTCGACGCGCTGCCGGTGTCGCCCGCCTTCAGCAGGAGGAGGAAGCCGATCAGGACGGCCGCCGCCAGGACGGCGATGCCCCGGGCGTTGGCGTCGAGCCCACCGGCTCGTCGGGTTGGTGCGGTCATCGGCTCCGCCATTCGGTCGCAGGTCGGGGTTCGAACCGCTCCCGGCGGCGGCGGTCTCGGTCTCGCTTGAGCCGGCGGACGAGGAGCGGGTCGTGGGTGAGGGATTCGGGGTCGGCGAGGATCTCGGCCAGGAGCTCGTAGTAGCGGGTGCTGGAGAGCTCGAACCGCTCGCGGACGGCGTCGGCCTTGGATCCCGGCTCGGCCCACCACGAGCGCTCGAAGTCGAGGATCGCCTTGTCGCGCTCGGTGAGGGCCATTCGGACCAGCGTGGTCGGCCGGCCCACCCGATGCAAGCACCCCCGGCGCCGCGACGCCGCATCGCGCGGCTGCCCGCCGACCGCGGCGGCCGTCGTCCCGGCGACCGTCACCGCTCGGCCCGGACGTGGCCCGGCGTCGCCACCGGCACCGTCGGCGGGGCCACCACCATCCCGTACGGCAGCTCGAGGCGGTGGGCGGCCATGAGGTCGCGGTTGGCGAGCAGGCCGGCGGTCGGGCCGTCGGCGGCGATGCGGCCGCGGTCGAGGACCACCGACTTCGGGCACAGCTCGAGGGCCAGCGGCAGGTCGTGGGTGACCACGAGCGTGGTGACCTGGAGCCCGCGCACGACCTCGACGAGGTCGCGCCGCGAGGCCGGGTCGAGGTTCGCCGTCGGCTCGTCGAGGACGAGGACCTCGGGGTGCGTGGCGAGCACGCCGGCCAGGGCGGCCCGGCGGCGCTCGCCCAGGCTGAGCTGGTGGGGCGCCCGGTCGGCGAGGTCGGCCAGGCCCACGACGTCGAGGGCGGCGCTCACCCGGGCGTCGAGGTCGTCGCCGGCGAGCCCCTGCGCGCTCGGGCCGAACGCCACGTCGTCGCGCACCGTCGGCAGGAAGAGCTGGTCGTCGGGGTCCTGGAACACCAGGCCCACCCGCCGGCGGACCTCGGCGAGGGTGCCCTTGGACACGGGCGTGCCGCCGACGGCCACCGTGCCCGCCGTCCGCTCCAGGGCGCCGACGAGGTGCAGGACGAGCGTCGTCTTGCCCGACCCGTTCGGGCCGAGCACGGCGACGCGGTCCCGGTTGGCGACGGCCAGGTCGACCCCGGCCAGGGCCACGGTGCCGTCGGGCCACGTGTGGCGCAGGCCCGTGACCTCGATCGCCGGCGCACCACGGTCGGGCGACGCCGGGGCGCCGAGCCGGCGGCCGAGGCCGACCCGGGGGCGCTCCCGCCGCTCGGCCGCCTTGGACGCGGCCTGGTTGGCCGCCCGGCGGGCCCGCCAGCCGCGCGTGGCGGCCTCCGGCGGCGCCAGCGAGAGCGGCGTGCCGACCTTGTCCTCGAAGCCCGGCAGCCGGACCCGGTAGGCGCAGACGTCGCAGTTCATGCGCACGTCGCCCTCGCGCGCCTCGCGCTGGCGCTCGACCACGAGGGCGGCAAGCCGGGGATCCACGCCCAGGTGGGCGGCGGGCGCCACGACCACCGCCGCGTGCTCGGCGGCCCACGTGGCGGCCCGCTCGGCGATGCGCTCGACGAGCACCCCGGCGAAGAGGAAGAGCGGCAGGACGGTGACGCGCGTGGCGCCGAGGAGCCGGGCCCGTTCGAGCGCGCCCTCCAGCGTCGGCGTGCTCATGGCCTGGAACGCCGGCTCGACGGTCCCCAGGCCCCGGCCGTCGCCGAGGAGGCGCACCAGCTTCACGAGGTCGGCGCACGCGTCGGGGTCCGTCGAGCCCCGGCCGATGGCCACCACGGCCTCGACGTGCTCGCCGCCGGCGGGGCCCGTGGTGGCGGTGGTGGCACCGCGCACGCGGTCCTCGGCGACGTCGAGCACCGCCGGGTGCACACCGAGGTCGCGCGCCAGGCGGAACCGGACGTGGGGGTGGCGGCGGCGGGCCCGGTCGAGCACGGCGGGCCCGTCGTCCTTGAGGTGGCCGGCGCCGAAGAGGACGTAGGGCACGGCGACCACGTCGGTGGCGCCGTCGGCCACCAGCGCGTCGACGGCGGCGTCGACCGGCGGCTCGGCCAGCTCGAGGAA
>DATAGR010000162.1:0-3932 GCA_036263575.1 Aquihabitans sp.
GTGAAGATGATCATGTCGAACGCCGGCTCGGCGCTCATGGGCATCGGCCACGCCACCGGCGAGGGCCGGGCCCTCAGCGCGGCGCGCGCCGCCATCTCCAGCCCGTTGCTCGAGGCCTCCATCGAGGGCGCCCGCGGCATCCTCCTCTCCATCGCCGGCGGCAGCGACCTCGGCCTGTTCGAGGTCAACGAGGCCGCCGAGGTCATCCACGGCGTGGCCCACCCCGACGCCAACATCATCTTCGGCACCGTGATCGACGACGAGATGGGCGACGAGGTGCGCGTCACCGTCATCGCCGCCGGCTTCGACCGCTGGGACGACAAGGGCGGCCGCGAGGTGCGGCGGGCGCCGGCCGGCGACGACCGGCCCCGCGGCGAGCGGCCCTCCCGCTCGGCGGACCTCTTCGGACCCGACGGCGACGACGCCGAGGCGGGCGACGGCGACGACGAGTTCGACGTCCCCTCGTTCCTGAAGTAGCGGCCGGCAGCGGCCGGGCCACCGTGTCCACGGTCGAGCACCGCTTCACCGGCCGGCCCGACGGCGACCTCGCCGTCACCGGCGAACACGCCGCCCTCGCCGCCCGCCGGGCCGCGATCGGACCCGGTCCGTGGACGTGGCTGCGCCAGGTCCACGGCGCCGACGTCGTGGTCGTCACCGAGCCGGGCGAGCACGCCGGCGCGGCCGCCGACGCCGCCGTCACCGCGGTGGCCGGGGCCGTCCTCGCCGTGCAGACCGCCGACTGCGCCCCGCTGCTGCTCGTCGGCGACGGTGGCGTCGGCGTCGTGCACGCCGGTTGGCGGGGCCTCGTGGCCGGCGTGGTCGAGGCGGCCGCCGGCGCACTCGCCTCGCTCGGCGCACCGCCGCAGCGGGCGGTGCTCGGACCCTGCATCCGGCCCCGCTGCTACGAGTTCGCCGGCGTCGAGCTGGACCAGGTGGCCGAGCGCTACGGGTCCGAGGTCCGGGCCCGGACCTCGTGGGGCACGCCGGCGCTCGACCTGGCCGCCGGCGTGGCCGCTGCCTGTCGAGGGCTGGGGGTGGAGCTCGACGACGCCGGCACCTGCACCGCGTGCAGCCCCGTCCACTGGTCGCACCGGGCCCGGACCGACCCGCAGCGCCAGGCGCTCGTGGCCTGGCTGACGCCGTGAGCCCGGCCGAGGACCCCGTCGGCGGCGCGCCCGACCCCGCCGGGCTGGCGCAACGGGTCGAGCGGGCCTGGCAGCGGGTGGTCGACGCCGGCGGCGATCCCGCCGCCATCACCCTGGTGGCCGTGACCAAGGGGTTCGGGCCCGAGGTGGCCCTCGCCGCGGCCCGAGCCGGCCTCGACGACCTCGGCGAGAACTACGCCCAGGAGCTCGTGGCCAAGGCGCCCGAGCTCGAGGCGGCGGGGCTGGCGCCTCGGTGGCACGCCATCGGCCGCCTCCAGCGCAACAAGGTCCGGGCCCTGGCCCCCGTCGTGCACCTCTGGCAGAGCGTCGACAGCGAGCGCCTCGGCGCCGAGATCGCCCGGCGGGCGCCGGGCGCACGGGTCCTCGTCCAGGTGAACGTGTCCGACGAGCCCCAGAAGGGCGGCTGCTCGCCCGAGGGCACCGGCGACCTCGTCGCCCGGCTCGCCGACGTCGGCCTGCAGGTCGACGGGCTCATGACGGTGGGTCGCACCGGCGGCGCCGACGCCGCCCGGGCGGGCTTCGCGACGCTTCGGGGCTTGGCCGACCGGCTCGACCTCCCGGTGAGGTCGATGGGCATGTCGGCGGACCTCGAGGCGGCCGTGGCCGAGGGCACCACCATGATCCGCCTGGGTGCGGCCCTGTTCGGTCCCCGACCGCCGCGACCGGAGCCCTGAGCCCGCAGGTGAGGCTCGTTCCCCGGCGCGGCGCCGTCACCCGGTAGCCTGAGCCCGATGTGGCGCAAGGCGATGGTCTACCTCGGGCTCGGCGACGACGCGGAGTACGACGAGTACGACGATGGCCACCGCGACGACGCGGACCGCAGCGGTCGTGACCGCACGCACGCCCCGCCCCAGCGACCGGCGGCATCGTCGAGCGTGTCGACCGTCTCCCAGGTCGGGCCCAGCTCGCCGCCGGCCGACGAGCCGTCGGGCATCGGTGCGGTGCGCCCCATCGGCTCCCGCGGCGCCGAGGCCATGGGCGCCAGCCAGACCGTCAACCCCAGCGGCGCCATCCCCCGTCCCAGGCCCCAGGTGGTCCGTCCCATCGCCGTCACCCCGAACGCCAAGCCCCACCTCGTGGCGCCCACCTCGTTCAACCAGGCCCAAGAGGTCGCCGACAAGTTCAAGGGCAACCAGCCGGTCGTCATGAACCTGCAGGAGGGCGACCGCGAGCTGTCGCGCCGCCTCATCGACTTCGCCAGCGGCCTCTGCTACGGCCTCGGCGGCCAGATGGAACGCCTGGCCAACCAGGTGTACCTCCTCACGCCGTCCAACGTCGAGGTGTCGGCCGAGGAGCGCCGCCGCCTCCACGAGCGCGGCTACGACGCCTGACCATGGCCGTCATCAAGCTGCTCCTGCTGCTCTACATCGTCGCGATCGTCCTGGTGATGGTCATGTCGTGGTTCCCCATGGAGCCGGGCGGCGCCGGTTCACGGGCGTTCCTGGCCCTCCGGCGGCTCACCGAGCCGGTCCTGGGCCCGGTCCGCCGGGTCATCCCGCCCATCGGCGGGGGCGGCGTGGCGATCGACATCTCGGCCACGCTCGTCCTGCTCGTGCTGTTCATGCTCTACGGCCTGCTCTGAGCCTCCGCGGGGGTGATTCGGGCCTCGCATGCCCCGGGGGGCGCGGGGCCGGAGGGGTAGAGTCGGCCACATGGAGCTGACCTTGAAGCGCCTGCTCGAGCAGGCCGAGTTCACCGACGCGCGCAAGGGCTACGACCGGGACCAGGTGGACGAGTTCCTCGATCGTGCGGTCGCCATGGCCACCAAGGTGGAGGCCAAGCTGACCGAGACCCTCGAGCAGGCGAAGGCCAACAACGGGCCGGCGCAGGCCGGCCCGAACCCGGCCCAGATCGAGGCCGAGGTCGAGCGCCGGGTGGCGGCGCGCCTCGCCGAGGCGCCGGCCGCCGCCACCGGTCAGTCCGAGGACGACATGGCCGAGGAGGTCCGGCGGACCATCGTGCTGGCCCAGCGGACCGCCGACGCCGCCGTCCGCGAGGCGCGCGAGGACGCCGCCAAGCTGCTGGCCGACGCCAACGAGCGCGCCGCCTCCCTGAACGCCGAGATCGACGCCCGTGCCTCGGCGGCCCGAGCCGAGCTGTCGGCCCAGGCCGAGGCCGAGCGCGCCGCCGCACGCGAACGGCTCGGCCGCGAGATCGCCGAGCTCGAGGGCATCCGTGAGGCCCTGCGGTCCGACGTCACCGTGCTCGAGCGCCACGTCGAGGAGCAGCGCAGCCAGCTGCGCAGCACCGTCGGCGAGCTCCAGCGCCTGCTCGACGACCCCGCCGGCTTCCGCCTCGCGCCCACGCCGGCGCTGCTCGACCCCGAGATCCCCGATCTCGGCATCGGGCGCGCCCCGCAGCCCACGGCCGGCGACGCGCCGGAGCAGGCCGGGCCCGACCAGCCGGACCCCGAGCCGCAGCCCGCCGCCGAGGCGCCCCGCGCCGACGCCGACCAGGGCGCCGACCCCACGCCCGAGCCGGCCCCCGAGCCGGAGCAGGCGCAGAGGTCCACGCCCGAGTCGCCCGCCGTCGCCCAGACCGCCGTGGCCATCGACGACGGCCCCGGTGCCGGGCCCGCCACGCTGAGCTTCGGCGACGTCGACCACGCTGCCCCCGGCCTCGGCGATCCGGGCGACGCGGGGCCGCCGACCGCCCCGGTGTCCGCCGTCGACCTCGGCATGGCGCCCGGCGCGCCGGCTCCGGCCCAGCCCTCGTCCGGGGGCGACGACGAGGACGCCTTCCTGAGCGAGCTCCGCAAGGCCATGG
>DATAGR010000163.1:0-2512 GCA_036263575.1 Aquihabitans sp.
CGCCACCAACCGCGACATCGCCAACCAGCTCTTCGTGAGCCCCCGCACGGTCGAGAACCACCTCGGCGCGGTCTACCGCAAGCTCGGCGTCGCCGGCCGTCCGGCGCTGCTCGCCCGCGCCGGCGACGACCCCACCCTCCGCCCGAGCGCCCCGACCGAGTCCTGACCGACCGGGCTCGACCCGTCGCCCGCGTCGGTCCGTCGGTCCGTCCGTCTGTCATTCCCGGGAAGCCGAGGGCACGGGTGTGCACCACAAGCGCACAAGTGCCCCCGACGTGTGGGTCCGCCCGAGCGAAGGGCGGCTGTGTGCGCCAGGGGTGCGGAACTGCCCGTGGTCAGAGGCGGCGCAGCGAGGTGAGGTCGCCGGGCGTGCACGGGTGGCGGAGCTTGGCCAGCGCCCGGAGCTCCCGCTCCTCCTCGCGCTCGACGTCGACGCCGAGGACCCGTGCGGTGTCGTCGACGCTGAGCGGCGGCCCGCCGTTCAGGCCGAGGCGGAGCTCGATGATCCGGGTGTCGTCCTGGTGGAGGTGGCCGAGGGCGGTGAGCAGGACCGGGTCGGCGGGGGTGGGCCCGTCGACCCCGGCGGTGTGGCCGACGGGGTGCAGCTCCACCTGGCGCATGGCCCGCTCCACCCACCAGCGGGCGAAGGCGCTGAACGGCAGGCCCCCGGTGGGGTCGTAGCGGTCGACGGCGCGGGAGAGGGCTTCGTCGCCGGCGGCCAGGAGGGCCGCGCTGCGGTCGGCGTCGGCGGCGTGGCGCCGGGCCAGCGAGACGACCAACCGGCGGGTGGCCGCGATCATGGTGACCCGCGCCGCCTCGCCCAGCCGGATGCGCTCGCGGAGGTGGGCGACCTCCTCCAGGTCGGGCACGTCGTGCGAGGACACCGCAGCCAGCTCGTTCTCGGCCGCCCGCCCGTCGGCGACGGTGGCGGCGGCGGCCAGCTCCTCGCCGGCGGTGAGGAGGGGCGCCTCGGCCAGGGCGCGGAGGTGGCGTCGGAACACCGCCTCGCGCTCGTCGATCGTGGGGCGGGAGCCCGTCATGCCCCCTCCCGGGGTGCGCCGGGCGGGTGCCCGGTAGCGTCTGCTGGATGGCCGACGGTACTGCTCGGCAGCCTCCGGATCGGGGACCGTCGCTGCTCGTCTCGGCGTGCCTGGTGGGCGTCGAGTGCAACCACCGGGGCGCCGCCAGCGCCCGCCCCGCGGTGGCGGCGCTGGCCGATCGGTTCGACCTCCTCCCGGTCTGCCCGGAGGTCGAGGGCGGCCTGCCCGTGCCTCGCGATGCGGCCGAGCGCACGCCCGGCGGGCGGGTCGTCACCGTCGCCGGCGAGGACGTGACCCAGGCCTACCGCCGGGGCGCCGAGGTCGCCGTCACCCTCGCCCGTGCCCAGGGCGTGGCGGGTGCCGTGCTCAAGGCGCGCTCGCCGTCGTGCGGCTGCCACCAGGTCTACGACGGCACGTTCACCCGCACCCTGGTCGACGGGGAGGGCCTCACCGCCGCGGCGCTCCGAGCCGCCGGGTACGACGTCGTCTCCGAGGAGGACGTCGCCGCCGGCCGCCTGCCGGGACGGCTCGGCGACCGCTCGAACCCCACCGACCGGCCAGGGATCGACCGGTAGGGTGGCGCCCTTCCGGGCGCATAGCTCAGCTGGCTAGAGCGCTGCCCTTACAAGGCAGATGTCGGGGGTTCGAGTCCCTCTGCGCCCACCGTCCCGTCGACACCCCCCCGCACCAACCCCGCTCCGCGGGCCGGGGGTGGTGACACGGCGGATCGCGATGTGGACGATGCCCCGGACCGCACACGGCGGTCGGGTCCGCAGGACGCGGACGGGAGGGAACGGACATGGAGCACTCCTCGACGCACGCCGGCGCGCCCCGCCGGCGCTCCATCGCCGCCGGGCTGCTGAGCGCGCTGCTGCTGCTCGCCGCCTGCGGTGGCGGCGACGACGGCGACTCGGCGACAGCCACCACCACGACCGCCGCCGCCGAGACGTCGACCACCGCCGCGGGCGAGGACGAGGCCCCGGCCGACGATGCCACCGATGACGAGGCGACCGGGGACGAGGCGACCGGGGACGAGTCGGAGACGGAGACGGACGGCGAGGCGGCGACGAGCGACGCCGGCGGGGCGGAGGGCATGCCCACCGACGAGGACGACGCCCCGTCGGGCGACTGGATCATGATCCGCTGGCAGACCGGGATGGACCCCGAGGACGAGGGCTTCACGACCGGCCAGGCCGAGGTGCGGCTGTACTCGATCGAGCCCTCGTGCGACGACGACGGCTGCGACCTGTCGCTCGCCGGCGGCGGCGAGGGCGGCAGCTTCACCCTGCCGGACCTGGAGCCGGTCACCGGCGATCCGCTGGTCCTCACGGCCGGCGAGGACAGCTGGACCGACGACGCCGACGAGCCGCCGGTGGGCTGCACCGACGAGCTCGACGGCCCCTACGTCGACACCGCCGTCGAGCGCGAGCTGACGCCGATCCGCGACGACGACGGCACCATCGTCGCCCTCC
>DATAGR010000164.1:0-6982 GCA_036263575.1 Aquihabitans sp.
CGGGAGTTCGAGCAGCACTTCCCCCGGCCGGGGTGGGTGGAGCACGACGCCACCGAGATCTGGAGCGCCATCGTCGGCACGACCGCCGAGCTGATCGCCCAGCTCGGCGAACCGGTCGCCGCCATCGGCATCACCGACCAGCGCGAGACGGTGGTGGCGTGGGACCGCCGCACCGGCAAGCCGCTCCACCGGGCGATCGTCTGGCAGGACCGGCGCACCGCGGCGCGCTGCGACGCCCTCGCCGCCGACGGCCGGCTGCCGCTGGTGCGCGCCACCACCGGCCTCGTCCTCGACCCCTACTTCTCGGCGTCCAAGTTCGAGTGGCTGCTCACCGAGGGGGGCGTCGAGGCCGGCCCGGACCTCGCCCTCGGCACGATCGACGCCTGGCTGCTGTGGAACCTCACCGGCGGCGCGGTCCATGCCACCGAGCCGTCGAACGCCAGCCGCACGATGCTGCTCGACATCCGCACGCTCGGCTGGTCCTCGGAGCTGTGCGACCTCTTCGGCGTGCCCGTCGACGCCCTCCCCGAGGTCCGGCCCTCCAGCGGGCGCTTCGGCGTGACCGCGGCGTCGTCGGGCCTGCCGCCGGGCATCCCGATCTCGGGTGTGGCCGGCGACCAGCAGGCGGCGCTGTTCGGCCAGGCCTGCTTCGAGCCGGGGGCCACCAAGAACACGTACGGCACGGGGTCCTTCGTGCTCATGAACGTGGGCCCCGAGTGCCCGGAACCGGTCGAGGGGCTGCTGACGACCGTGGCGTGGTCCATCCCCGACGGGGCCGGCGGCACCCGGACCGACTACGCGTTCGAGGGCGCCATCTTCTCCACCGGTTCGGCGATCCAGTGGCTGCGCGACGGGCTGGGCATCATCGGCGCCGCCCCGGAGGTCGGCCCGCTGGCCGCGTCGGTGCCCGACACCGACGACGTCTTCTTCGTGCCTGCGTTCACCGGCCTGGGCAGCCCGTGGTGGGACCCGTACGCCCGGGGCACGCTCGTCGGCGTCACCCGTGGGACGACCCGGGCCCACCTGGCCCGGGCCGTCGTGGAGTCGATGGCCTTCCAGACGCGCGACGTCGTGGATGCCATGGTCGTTAACAGCGGCCACGCCGTGGCCGGGCTGCGCGCCGACGGCGGGGCCTCGGTGATGGACCTGCTGCTCCAGCTCCAGGCCGACCAGCTCCACGTGCCGGTCCGCCGGCCGCAGGTCCAGGAGACGACGGCCCTGGGCGCCGCCTACCTCGCCGGGCTGGCCGAGGGGGTGTGGGGCTCGACCGACGACATCACGGCGAACTGGGCGCTCGACGCCGAGTTCACGCCGGCCGAGGGCGACGCCGCCGAAGCCGCCGACCGCCGCCACCGGCGCTGGCTCGAGGCGGTGGCGCACAGCCGGGGGTGGGCGGCGACCGCCGAGGGCGGCTGACCGCTCGGGCTCGGTGCCCGGGCTCGGTGCCCGGGCCGGGCTCGGGCTCGGGCTGAGCGCTGGAGCTAGGGGCGCATCGGGCGGTAGAGGCACTGGCCGCCGCCCGAGGCCTGGAGGCGGCCGTCGGGCGACCACACGCCGGCGGTCCAGCCGAAGAGGCCGCCCGTCGAGACCGGAGCCGACCCGTCGCACAGCAGCCACTCGTGGTTGGCGGCGTTGCGGTGGAACGCCACGCTGAGGTCGAGCGTGGGTGCGGTGAAGGCCGGCTGCTGCCAGGCGTGGGGCCGGTGGGCGGAGGGCCAGCTCGGGAGGTCGACGAGGATGACGGAGCGGGCGGCGTCGACCCACGGGTCGTCGAAGGTGGCGCGCGGGCGGAACCGCAGCCACTCCCGCCAGCGGGCCGGGCGGGGGCCGTCGGGCGGCCAGTCCGCCTCGAAGGCGACCGGCTTGGCGTCGAAGTTGCGCCAGAAGGCGAAGGGCGGCTGGGCGTCCTCGGGGACCAGCTCCTCGATGCCCTGGAGGTCGTCCGGTCCCGGCACCTCGGGCGCCACCGACTCGTCGTGCTCCAGGCCGGGCACGTCGGCGACGCTCCACGCCGAGGCGTCGAGGATGCGGCGGCCGTCCTGGCTGACCTCGATGCGGTGCGAGCTGGCGGCCCGGCCCTCCCGTCGGGCCTCGACCAGTATGTCGACCGGCTCGAAGCGGCCCACGCCGAGGTAGTGGCAGGCGAAGGTGGCCGGGCGGCGGACCGCGCCATCGCCCGTGCCTGCTTCCCGTTCCCGCTCGGCGGCGCCGGCGGCGGCCGCCCCCGCGGCTCGCAGGGCGATGGCGGCGACGTAGCCGCCCATCGGCCCCCAGATCTCCCAGTCGGGGTGGAGCGTGGCCTGGTACCGGCCGTCGCCCAGGTCCTCGACCGCCGTGTCGTCCGCCAGGTCGCCCATGGGGCCAGCGTGCCCGCTCGACCCGCTCCCCCGCCACCGACTTCGGCCCGCCACTCGCCGGTCCCACGGTGCGGGTCCCGACCGCCCGGTGCCGCGGCATCCGCCGACGTCGGAGCGACCACCGGACGCCCCGGTCCGGGAAGGCGCGATCGTCGTCCATGGGCGCTTTCCGCCATCCCGCTCAGAGCACTCGCCCCAGAACATCCTGGCCAGGAGCCCCAGCTCACGCACCGTTCGGCGTTGGCGTCGATTCGCCGTCGAATCGACGCCAATCGTCCCGGCGGGTGGTCGACGGGGCGGGCGGCCGGCGACCTCGGGCGCGATCGACCGCCGATCTGTGCTCCAACGTCGGCCAAGGGAGCCGACCTGGGCGGCCGCTCGCCCGCCCTGGAGGTGCCTCCTCGGCGGCCGCTCGGGCCCGTCGCCACGAGTCGCAGCCGCTCGGGCCGCCGGTCCCCGCTCAGGCCTCGGGGAGCTCGGACCAGCGGGCGCCGACGATGCGAGCCAGAGCCTCCAGCTGGCGGCGCTCGCGCTCCCGCCAGGCGATGCGGTCGCGGCCGGCGACGATGGCCAGGCCGACGCCGTCGAGCGGCGTCCAGATCACGTCGCTGGAACCGGCATCGGCGCCGCCCAGCTCGGCCGCGGTGCTGGCGCCGTGGACGAACGCCGCCAGCCAGTCCTCGCTCGGCGCCCGGTCACCGGCGGTGAGGGTGGTGCCGGCGTCGAGGTCGACCACCGCCACCCAGGCGGCCGACAGCGAACGGGGCGCCTGGTCGCGGGCGACGAGCAGGAGCGTCGGGCGATCCGGGGCCTCGACCAGCAGGGCCGCCGTCTCCAGCGTGGCCCGCCGGGGGTCGTGGCCGCCGGGACCGGCCGAGCGGACCTCCTCGACCTTCACGCCGTCGACCTGGCGCACCTCGGCCAGGAGCAGGTCGACCAGGGTGGCATCGGGCAGCTGGACCACGAGCTCGTCGACCGCCTGGCCGGCGCCGGTCTCGAGGATCTCGATGCCGACGACGTCGCCCTTCACGGCGCCGATGCGGCTGGCCACGGCCCCGAGCGCACCGGGGCGGTCGGGCAGCCAGACCCGCAGCACGTAGCTCTCCATGGCCGGCGACCCTAGGCGCCCGCTGTGAACGCACCGTTTCCCCAGCGCCGTCGCCGCCTCGACGGACGCCGGCCCGGCGGCTGCGAGCGGCGGCGCCCGTTTGTTGACCGATCGGTCAAGAACGCCGTACCGTGCCCGCCCGATGGACCGACGGCTGACCCAACGCGGCGAGGAGCGCCGCCGGCAGCTGCTCGAGTTCGCCGCCGAGCGGTTTGCCGACAACGGCTACCACCCGACCTCGGTGGCCGAGATCGTCGAGGGCCTCGGCGTCGGCAAGGGCGTCTTCTATTGGTACTTCGACTCCAAGGAGGAGCTGCTTCGGGCCATCCTCGCCCAGGGCCAGCTCGACCTCCGGCGCCGCCAGCGGGCCGCCATCGCCGGCGCCGACACCCCGATGGAGCGCATCGAGCGGGGCATCCGGGCGTCGATCGAGTGGTCCATCGAGGAGCGGACGTTCTTCCGCCTGTTCCAGTTCGCCGCCACCGACGACCGCTTCACCGACGCCCTCCGCAAGGGCGAGCAGGTCGCGATCCGCGACGCGGCCCGCCACGTGGCCGACGCCATGGCGGCCGGCGAGATCCCCGACGCCGACGCCCCGCTCCTCGCCCACGCCATGCTCGGCGTGAGCTCCCACCTGGTGCAGCTCGTGCACCGCGGTCTGGTCGAGCCCAGCGCCGAGGCCATCGACACCGCCGTGGGCTTCTGCCTCTACGGCGTGCTGGGCACCCGCCTCGCCTGACCGGCCCTCACGGCCTCGCCCGCCTAGCGTCGCGACATGGTGGGGACCGGGACGACGTCGGACACCACACCGCCATGGGGCACCACCCCGCCGTGGATCCGCGACACGGGCGCACCTCCGCACCCCACCCGCTCGCGGGGGCGGCGGATCGCCCTCGGCGTCGTCGTGGTCGTGCTGGCGCTCCTCGCCGCCGTGGTGTGGTGGGACCTCCGGACCGACAGCCGGACCGGACCCGACCCGACGGTCCCGGCTTCGGCGTCCTGCGACGGCCGCCAGCCCGGCGCCGTCCTCGCCGTGGACGCGGCGACCGGGCAGATCCGCTGGTCGGCGCTCGTCGGCGGCGCCCGCTCGCTGGCGCTGGCCGACGGGACGCTGGCCGCGGTCGGCGGCGGCCGGATCCGAGCCATGCGGACGACCGACGGGCACGCCCGGTGGTGCCGGGAGGCCCCAAAGGTCGCCAGCGTGGCCGCGGCGGGGACGACGATCGTCGTCGACGGGCCGAGCGGCCTGACCGGCCACCGCGCCGCCAACGGCACGGCGATCTGGCGGCGATTCGGGCGCTTCGACTGGCTCACCGCGGACAGCCGCCAGGTGGTGGTGCAGCAGGGTGGCCGGCCCCACCCGGACGGCCGGCTCATCACCCGGGGCATCGATCCGGGTACGGGCGCGCAGCGCTGGAGCTACCGGTCCCAGCCGACCCCCTTCGTCGCCGAGATCTTCCCGCTGCTCGACGAGCCGGCCCTGGACCTCACGTACGTGCACAGCGGCGTGGGCGTGCACGCCGCCGGCCCGACCGGCGTGCGGTGGGAGGCCGCGCTGTTCCGACCCATCGGGCTCGCCGGCCCGGACCTCGTCGGCGGCGTCGCCCTCGAGCTCTCGCTCCCGGTCCTCCGCTTCGCCCTCACGTCGCTGGACCCGACGACCGGTGCCCAGCGCTGGCGGCGTGAGGTGCGGGGCTCGGACGCGCGCCTGGTCGGCGGCGTGGTCGTGGTCCTGGGACTGCGGCCGGAGCCGCCGGTCACCCTGGAGGAGGCCAGCGCCCCCGACTACCAGTCGCCTCTGCCGCAGGACAGCGACGTCGTCGGGCACCGCGCCACCGACGGAGAGGTCCTGTGGAGCGCCGCGGTCCCGCACGCCACGCAGGTCCACCAGGCCGGCGGGGGTGCGGTGGTGCTGTGGTCGCCCGGGTGGGGCACGGGCGAACCGCAGCTGATCGGGATGCGGGCCGCGACGGGCGAGGAGCTGTGGCGCACCGACGTCGACAACCCCGGCGCCTCGGAGCACTACCGCGAGGGCGACGAGGTGCTCGACGTCGAGCACGACCCGGTCACCGGCACCACCTTCGTGCTGGTCCAGGCCCAGGAGCCGCACCAGGACTGACCGGCCTCAGCCGAGCTTGGTCAGGCCCCGCCGGAGGTTGCGGATGGCCTGGTTGATGCGCTGCTCGTTCTCGATGAGGGCGAACCGCACGTGGCCGTCGCCGCCGGGCCCGAAGCCGACGCCGGGCGACGTGGCGACCTGGGCCTCGCGCACCAGGAACGACGCGAACTCGATGGAGCCCATGTCCCGGTACGGCTCGGGGATCGGCGCCCAGGCGAACATGGTGCCCCGGGGCGGCTCGATCTCCCAGCCGATGCGGTTCAGCCCGTCGCACAGGGCATCGCGCCGGGCCTGGTAGATCGGCTGGACCTCCTTGGGGTGGTCCGAGTCCTCGTTCAGGGTCACCGTGGCAGCGATCTGGATCGGCTGGAAGGTGCCGTAGTCGAGGTAGCTCTTGAGCTTGGCCAGCGCCTGCACCACCTCGGCGTTGCCCACCAGGTACGCCACCCGCCAGCCGGCCATGGAGAACGACTTCGTCATGGAGTACAGCTCGACCGCGCACTCCTTGGCGCCGTGGGCCTGGAGGATGCTCGGCGGCTCGTAGCCGTCGAAGCCGAGCTCGGCATAGGCGTTGTCGTGGACGATGATCACGTCCTTCTCGCGGGCGAAGTCGACCACCCGTTGGAAGAACTCCACGTCGACGCACGCCGTGGTCGGGTTGTGCGGGAACGAGAGCACGATCACCCGGGGCTTGGGCCACGAGTACTCGTAGGCCTCCTGGATCTTCTCGAAGAAGTCGGTGTCGGTGCCCATCGGGATCTCCCGCACGTCGGCGCCGGCCAGGTGCGGGCCCCAGATGTGGATCGGGTACGACGGCGAGGGCACGAGGGCGGCGTCACCGGGCTGGAGCAGCACCCACATGAGGTGGCTGAACCCCTCCTTGGCGCCGATGGTGGAGATGATCTCCCGCTCCGGGTCGAGGGCCACGCCGAAGCGGCGCAGGTACAGGTCGGCGACCGCCTCCCGCAGCTTGGGGATGCCCCGACTCGACGAGTAGCGGTGGTTGCGGCTGTTGTGGGCGGCCTCGGCCAGCTTCTCCACCGCCACCTCGGGCGAGGGCAGGTCGGGGTTGCCGAACCCGAGGTCGATGACGTCGACGCCCTCCCGGCGTGCCTCGATCTTCAACCCGTCGATGATCGTGAAGACGTACGGCGGCAGGTTGGTGATGCGGCGGAACTCCATGGGTGCACGTTACGCGGTGCACCCGAGACGACCCCGACCCCGTTCGGGCGTTCGAGGCCCGGCGGGACGGTCCCACCCGACCACCTGCCAAGCTGGGCCGATGGCAGCGCACGTCGAGTACGTCCCGGTCGTCGTCGAGATCCCGAAGGGCAGCCGCAACAAGTACGAGATCGATCACGAGTCCGGTGAGATCTGGCTCGACCGCCGCCTGTTCTC
>DATAGR010000165.1:0-1669 GCA_036263575.1 Aquihabitans sp.
CCTGGCACAGGTGGCCGGGCCGGGCGGGCCGTCCGGAAGGCCGGCCGCCCGCGCGTCCGGATGGGCGGTTCAGGCCGAGGCGACGGCGCCACCGGTCATCGAGCGGGGGTCGGCGGCGCCGGCGCGGACGCCGTCGGGCCGGACCTCGATGGCGTGGGCGTGGCCGAAGCCGGCCGGGTCGAAGTCGGCCACCTCCACCTGGTGGCCGCGCTCGGTCAGCCCGCTCGCCCACGACGCCGGGGCGTGGGCCTCGATGCGCACCCGCTGCTCGTCGCCCCGCCACGTGCTGAAGCCGTGCTCGCCCGCCGCCAGCACGAAGCGCGGCGCGGCCACGGCCTCACCGGCCTCCTCGCCGCCACCCAGCAGCCGGGCCGCGAGCTGGAGGACCACCTGCGGCTGCGAGTCGCCGCCCATGGTGCCGAACACGGCGCGCAGCGACCCGTCGGGGCGGGTGGCCACCGCCGGGGCCAGCGTGTGCGGCGGGCGCCGGCCCGGGCCGTACTCGGCCGGGTGGCCCGCTTCGAGGGAGAAGCCGATGCCCCGGTTGTGCAGGAGGATGCCGGTGCCGGCGGCGGCGACGTGCGAGCCGAAGCCGTCGGCGTTCGACTGGATGAGGCTGACGCCCATGCCCTCGGCGTCGACGGCGCAGAGGTAGATGGTCCCGCCACCACGGGTCGGGGCAACCGCACCGGAGAGGCCGGCCGGGTCGAACCGCTCGGCCGCCTCCCGCAGGCGGGCGTCGTCGAGCAGCTCGGCACCCACCGCCGCCTCGTGGAGGACCGCCTCCCGGTCGTGGCCGGCGAGCCGGGCCGACTCGACGAGCAGGTGGGCCCACGCGTCGTCGCCGGCGTCCGGGAGCGAGCCGCCCGAGGCCAGCTCGGCGATGCGGGCGGCAGCCAGCGACAGGTAGCCCTGCGAGTTCGGCGGCACCGTCCACAGGTGGTGGCCCCACACCTCGACCCCGAGCGGGTCGACCCAGTCGGCGTTCGGTCGCACGAGGTCGTCGGGCTCGTACTCGCCGGCACCTGCCTCGAGGAGGGCGGCGCCGAACTCGCCGCCGTAGAAGGCCTCGCGACCGCCCTCGGCGACGGCGGCGAGCATGCGGGCCACGCCGGGGCGCAGCACCCGGTCGCCGATGCCGGGGCGGATGTCGGTCAGCTCCTCGCAGCCGGTGACGCCCTCGAGCCGGGGCAGGGTGAAGGCCAGCATCGGCGACGCCGGGAAGCCGCCCAGCGCCAGCCGCTGCGCCGGCGCCAGGACCGTCGCCAGCGGCACCCGACCGTGGCGCTCGTGCAACGCCACCCAACCGTCGACGCAGCCGGGCACCGGCGCGCTCCGCACGTCGCCCTTGAACGGCATGTGGGCGTGGCCCTCGGCCCGCAGGCGCTCGGGATCGGCGCCCGAGCCGGCCCGACCGGAGGCGTTGAGCACGTCCGGTGGGCCGGTGCGATGGTGCACGAGGGCGAAGAGGTCGCCGCCCATGCCGCACATGTGCGGGCTGGTCACGGCCAGCACCGCGCTGGCGGCGATGGCGGCGTCGGCCGCCGAGCCGCCCTCGGCCAGCACCTGCACCCCCGCCGACGAGGCGAGGTGGTCGACCGAGCACACCAGCCCGGCCGGCGAGTAGGTCGTGGGCCACTGCGTCGTGGTCGGCGGCGTCTCGGTCATC
>DATAGR010000166.1:0-5701 GCA_036263575.1 Aquihabitans sp.
AAGGAGCGCCCGCCGTTCGGCGACCTCGCCCTCGCCCCGCTGCTCGAGGCCCAGGTCGAGATCGCGGTCGCGACGGGCGATCTCGACACCGCCCGTCGGGGCGCCGAGGCCCTGGGCGCGATCGCCGGCACCTACACCAGCCCGTGGCTCGTGGCGTCGGCGGCGCTCGCCGAGGCACGCGTCGCCCTCCTCGCCGGTGACCTCGACGCCGCGGCTGCGTCGAGCGCCTCGGCGGCGGCTGCCTGGGCCGACCTGGGCGCCCCCTACGAGGCGGCCGTGGCCCGCTCGGTCCTCGCCGACGCCCACGGGCGAGCCGGGCGCCTGGCCTCCGCCCGCCTGGAGCGCCAGGCCGCGGCGGCCGCGTTCGAGGCGTTCGGCGCCGTGGGCCAGGCCGATCGGGCGCGTGCCCTGCTCGCCGACGCCCCGCCCGACGACGCCCCGTCGGCCCCCACCACCGCCACGTTCCGCCTGGACGGCACCGTGCGCACCATCGCCTTCGCCGGCACGTCGGCGTCGATGCGCGACCTCAAGGGCTTCCGCTACCTGGCCCGGCTGCTGGCCGATCCAGGCCGGGAGGTCCACGTGCTCGACCTGGTGGCGGTGGAGCGGGGCACCCTGCCCACCGGGAGACCGGGCGTCGTCGACCCCGGCCAGTCCGGGTTCGGCACGTCGGGCGACGGTGCCCTGCCGGCGCTCGACGAGCAGGCCCGGCAGGCGTACCAGCGCCGGCTGGCCGACGTCGACGAGGACATCGAGGACGCCCGCCGCGACAACGACCCGGCCCGCGCCGAGCTCGCCCAGCGTGACCGGGACTACCTGATCGCCGAGCTCAGCCGGGCCGTCGGGCTCGGCGGCCGGCTGCGTGCCGTCGGCGGCGACGCCGAGCGCGCCCGCATGGCGGTCGCCCACACCCTCCGCTACGCCGTCGATCGCCTCGCCGAGCAGCTCCCGGCCCTCGCGACCCACCTCACGGGGTCCGTGCACACCGGCACCTACTGCTGCTACCGGCCCGATCCGCTCTCGAACGTGGTCTGGAGCTCCTGACGGCGCCCGGGCCGCGCATGGAACCGCACCCTCCCTGGGTAGCGTTGGATCGGTGCGCGACCTCCACCTCCACCCCCCCGTCACGATGTCGCACGTCAGTCGCCGGGCGCCGTGGCTGCTCCCGGTGGTGGCGGCGATCTTCGTCGCGCTGGCCATCGGCGCCGTCGCCGGCTGGCTCTTCTGGGACGCCCACATCACGGCCTGGGTCGTCGAGCAGCGCTCGCACGGCCCCAACGCCATCTTCCGGCGCATCTCGTTCC
This sequence comes from Aquihabitans sp., assembly GCA_036263575.1. Classification (GTDB taxonomy): domain Bacteria; phylum Actinomycetota; class Acidimicrobiia; order Acidimicrobiales; family Iamiaceae; genus Aquihabitans. Next base: position 1,305 of record DATAGR010000166.1, read on the forward strand.
TGGGCTCGACCCGCGTGATCATCGTGGTGTCGACGGTGACCGCGCTGGTGGCCTGGCGGCGGTGCCCCCGCCTGGCCCTGGCCATCGTGGTGATCGCGCTCGCCCGCCCGCTCGCCGAGTTCGCCCTCAAGGAGCTCATCAGCCGGCCCCGCCCGGCCGGGGACCGCATGGTCAACGGCGAGGGCTACTCGTTCCCGAGCGGCCACCCGCTGGCCACCGCGGCCAGCTGGGGCCTGATCCCGCTGGTCGTGGGCCTCTACACCCGCCGCCGGGCGCTGTGGTGGTCGGTGGCCGCCGCGGTCTGGGCCCTCGCCGTCGCGGTGGCCGCCAGCCGGGTGTGGCTCGGCGTCCACTGGACCTCCGACGTCGTGGCCGGGCTGCTGCTCGCCGTCCTGGGGGTGGCCGCCGCCGAGCGGTTCATCGCCGCCACCCACGGCCCCTGCAGGTCAGAGCGGGCGGAAGCGGACCGAGTCGACCCGGAGGTGGTCGACCGTCCAGTCCTCGAGGCAACCTCGTAGCTGTCGCTGGTTCGAGCGGTCGAGGCCGGGCTCGATCGTCGCCCGGAAGCGGTCGTCGTCCAGGGCGGTCACCTCGCCGCCGACGTCCGAGGTGACCTCGAGGCGGCAGGTCAGCAGCAGCGCCTCCACCATCTCCCGCAGCGACTGGTTCCGCTCGCCACCCCTGGTGTGGGCCTCGACGACGATCTCGAGCTTCGACCCCTTCGCCACCGGCTCGTGCCGGGTCAGCGTGGCGTCCGCCAGGGCGACCATGCCGACCGCGCCGACCACCACGCCGACGGCGCCGAGGGCCAGGCGGCCCGGCCGCACGCTCATGTCCGGCTGGCGCGGCGGAGGAGCTTGTGGATCTGGGCGTCGTCGGCGCCGGGCACGTCCTGGGCCAGCACCGTCATGTCGTCGACCACCAGCCCGCCGCGCGGGTACGCGATGGCCTCCAGGTCCTTGGCCAGGCGCTCCTCACCCACCGGCGTGGTCGTCTTCGACGCCAGCCGGTCCACCAACCACGCCACGCCCGAGAGCAGCACGCCGCCACCCACGAGGAACGTGATGAACACGTTGAGCTGGGTGGACGACTCCTTCATCCAGGCGAACCGGTCGGCCGGCTCGCCGCGGTGGTCGCGCAGGACCTGGAGCGTCTCGGGGTCGACCGCCTCGATCCGGCCGAGCTTGCGCAGGATCAGGCCGGTGCAGAGCCCGACCTCGGCGATGAGCAGGATGAGCCCGAAGAACAGGGCGCGGTTCCACTCCCAGCGGTTGAGGGAGACGACCATGTAGGCGGCCGCGGCCACCACGGTGGCGATGCCGGCGAGCCAGGCGATGGTCTTCACGACGCCGCCTCCTCGGAGGCCAGCGTGACCCGGCCGGTGTCGCCGTCGACCAGCACCTCGACGCCCTCGGGCAGCTCGTCGACCGCACCGGCGTAGCCGACCACGGTCGGGACACCGGACTCCCGGGCGAGGATGGCGAGGTGGGCGAGGACCGAGCCGGTCTCGGCCACGATCCCGTCGAGCCGGGCCAGCAGCGGGCCGAGCCCCGGGGTGAGCGTGGTGGTCACGAGCACCGACCCGGCGGGCGGGTCGACGGTGTCGTGGGTGACCACGCCCCGACCCTGGCCGCCGCCGGCCCCGGTGCCGCCGGCGACCTCTCGCCGGCAGTGCAGGCCGATCGCCTTGCCGAGGTCGGTGAGCTGGAAGCGGGCGGGCAGCGGGCTGCCGACATCGTGCAGGTGGCTGCGGATCAGGTCGGGGTCGACCACCGCGCCCTGGGTGAACACGTCCTCGACGAGCTGGAGCGAGAGGTGCCGCACGGTGTCGGGCTGGTCGATCTGCCCCGACGTGGTGAGGCGCACGCCGAGCTCCCAGGCGGCCCGCCCCGAGAGCTCCTGCAGCCAACGGACGCGGAGGCGCAGGGCCTCGCGGAGGATGCCCTGGTCGTTGCCGCTCTCGCCGTCCTGGCCCAGGTGGAACGTGAGGACGTCCTCGGGCAGGTCGGGGTGGGGGGCGATGCGCGGCGGCGTGAGGGCGAGCACCACCGGGCTGCGCTCGAGCACCTGCCGATCGGTCAGGCCGTCCTGGCGGGCCTCGGCCAGCACCCGCAGGGCCACCGACGCGCCGGTCATGCGGTTGCGCCCCGTGTCGGTGAGCATGCCCATGAGGATCTCGTGGGCGTGCAGCGCCCGCAGTGCCACCTGGCTGCGGTGGAGCAGGGCGATGAGCTGGCGGCTGGTGAGGTCGCCGAGCGCCGGCACGCCCTCGAGGTCGGCGTCGGCCCGGTCGAGCAGCCGCTCGGCGAGCGACGGCAGGGCGGCCCGCAGCCGGCCGACCCGCCAGGCGGCCCGCAGCTTGCGGACCGACGGCACGGGGTTGACCCGGTCGACGAGGCGCTGGCGCGGCCGGATCTCGCCGGCGAGCCGCAGGTCGATGGCGATCCGCCCGGCAACCGACACCACGACCTCGCTGGCGGCGGCCTGGGAGCTCGTGGCCATGCCGGCCAGGACCACCGCCTCGCGCACCGCGTCGCGCAGCGGTGGCACCCACAGGTCGTGCTCCAGCTCGGTGAGCGGCTCCGGGAAGGTCTCGGCGACCGGCCCGGGGCCGTAGATCGGGCCCGACGGCACGCCCCGCACCTCCGTCGTGACCGGCCGCGACTGCAGCAGCCACAGCCGGTCGTCGTCGGTGATCGCCCACTCGACGTCCTGCGGGCCCCCGAAGGCCTCGGCGACGCGAGCGGAGAGGCCGACGAGACGGCGGAGCGCGGCGTCGGGCAGCTCGGGGCCGTCGCCCCGGTCGAACTCGACGACCCCGGCGTCGGCGTCGAGCAGGTAGCGCGACCCGTCGGCCTCGCCGCTCACCAGGGGCTCGGGGCCGCCCTCGACCGCCGAGACCACGCGCCGGTCGCTGCGCCCCGTCACCGGGTCGATCCCGAAGAGCACCCCGCCGTAGGCCGGGTCGACGAGCGGTTGCACCAGCACCGCGATCGGCGAGCCCTCGAGGCCGGCCCGGCGGCGGGAGCCCAGCACCGTGGCCACGGCGTCGGCGAAGGCGTCGAAGCCGTCGATCCCGATGACGGAGTCGAACTGGCCGGCCATCGACGAGCCGGCCGTGTCCTCGAGCACCGACGAGCTCCGTGCCACCAGCGGCCGTCGCTCCCCGCCCGCGGCCTCGAACGCCTCGCGGACCGCGGGGTGGGCGGCGACGTCGGCCCCGGCGTCGACGGCCTCGGTGAACCGGGTGGTGAGGACCACGCCGCCCAGCTGGTCGATGCCCGCCATCGCCGCGGTGGCGAGGGCCGCGGCCTTGCTGCCGGTCAGCTCCGTGGCGCGCGCCGCGGGGTCGGCGAGGCCGACGACCAGGGCCGTGCCCGTGGGGATCGTCGTGGTGGTCGTGGCGGCGGCGGCCGCAGGAGGGACCGAGGCGCCGTCGCGCAGGTCGAGGACCTGCGGGTCGGGGTCGAGGGGAGCGGCCATGCCGGCACGGTACGAACGGTTGGTCAAAATATCAACCTTTCTGGCGACCCCAGATTCGGCGGACGGTCTTGACCCGGTGGGCGGTGCCCGAGCGCCCCAAGCTTGTCGCGTCGGCGCGGCCGGCGCGTCGCGAAATGTCCGGAGCCCCGGCGGGGCGGTTCCGCAAGCCCCTGCGGGCCGCGGCGCGGGCTAGGAGCCGGCGCGCACGACGGTAGTGCCCGGCAGGTGGCCGGCGGCCCGCCACCGCTCGAGGTGGGCGGCGTAGTGCATGAGGTTGCCGGGGTGGACGACGTTGCGGGCCGCCGCCATGGTGCGGGCGCCCTCGCTGTTGTGGAAGCTCGGCGTGCACGCCGCCGAGTACCGCCCGAAGCCCTTCCCCGCCTCCCAGAGGAGCGCCAGCCAGGCGTCCTCCGCCTCCACGGTCGCCTCGATCGAGGTGATGTCCTCCTCGACGGCCGTGGCGACGATCGACGCCAGGTGCGTCGTCAGCTCGCGCAGGTAGTGGTGGAAGTTGAGCCCGAAGCCGGCCTGGATGAAGTGGCAGACGAGGAGGTTCGGGAAGCCGTTGGTGAGCACGCCGTGGAGGGTGTGGGCGCCATCGGCCCATCGCTCCCCCAACCGCACGCCGTTGCGGCCGACGGGGTCGAAGCCCAGCCGGCTCACCAGCCCGGTGGTGACCTCGAACCCGGAGGCGTAGACGAGCAGGTCGAGCTCGTACTCCGCGCCGTCGACCACCGGTCCGGCCGCGGTCACCTGCTGGACGCCCCGTCCGTCGGTGTCGACGAGGTGGACGTTGGGCTGGTTGAACGCCGCCAGGTAGTCGTCGTGGAAGCAGATCCGCTTGCAGTGCTTGCCGTACCAGGGCTTGAGCTTCTCTGCGGTGGCCGGGTCCTCGACCACCGCGTCGATGCGGG
>DATAGR010000167.1:0-9482 GCA_036263575.1 Aquihabitans sp.
CCGGCTCGCCGGCGCTGGCCGCGTTCCTCGCCCACGTCGAGGTGGCCGTCGCCGTCCACGGCTACGGCCGCCGCGGCATGTGGACGTCGCTGCTGCTCGGCGGCACCAACCGCGCGCTCGCCGCCCACCTGGCCGACCACCTCGCACCGGTGCTGCCGGGCTACGAGCTGGTGACCGATCTCGACGCCATGCCCGACGGCCTGCGTGGCGTGCACCCCAGGAACCCGGTGAACCTGCCCTCCGCCGGCGGCGTGCAGCTCGAGCTGCCGCCACGGGTGCGGGGACGGGCGCCGACCTCGCCACCACCCGGCCCCGACGGGCTGTCGCCGCCCACGGCGGCGCTCATCGACGGCCTGGCGGCCGCGGCTCGGGCCTGGAACCCGCGCCGGACCGACGCGACGCCACCGCCCGGAGGCGCTCAGCCCAGCCGGTAGCTCCAGTCGTACCGGCCGGGGCCGACGCGGTGGGGGGCGGCGACGTCGGGTCCGACCGCCCCCGACCCGACGCCCCGGTGGGCGGCGTCGATCCACACGTAGCAGTCGTCCCGCACGGGGAGGTCCTTGCGGTGGCCGGCGCGCCACACCTCCTCCTCGGTCGTGCGGGCCACCGTGACCTGGAGGTCGTCGAGGTGGTCGATCGTCAGCAGCGCGCTGCCGTCGGCGTCCAGGAACCGCAGCCAGCGGACGCCCACCCGGTTGCCGCTCGCCTGCGGGTGCACGTAGGGCGTGGTCCAGTCGTCCACCGCCGTGCGCCAGCGCCCGACGCGCCCCGACGCCCGCCGGTCCGAGTAGCACTCGTGCGGACCGACGCCCAGCCACTCCACCTCGTGGACGCCGGCCCCGAGGCGGAGGCGGACACCGACCCGTGGCAGGTCGTCGAGGTCGGCGGGGACGGTGACCTCGTGGGTGACGGTGCCGTCGTCGGCGACCGTGGTGCCGAGCTCGAGCTCGCCCTCCAGGTCGCGCAGCCCCGCCCGCTCCCACCGCTCGGCGTGGCGGGGCCCGAAGACCTCGTTGTCGATCGGCGCCCGCCACAGGGCGAGCCGGGGCTCGAGCGCGTCGATCGGCCGTGGCCCGCCTCGTCGGTCCGGCGCCGCCGTCGGTCCGGGGGCCCGGTCGAGCTCGACCTGCTCCCACGCCACCTCGTGGCCGGTGGGCGCCCACGGCAGGTCGACGGCGGTGCGGAACGAGACGGTGAGGTGGGCGGCGGTGCCGGGCTCGAGGTCGAGCGGGGGCACGGGCACCTCGAGGCGCGTCGTGGCGCCGGGTGCCAGCTCCAGCGGCGCCAGGGTGCCCGCCCCGACCTCGCGCCCGTCGACCGCCACGGACCACGAGGGCGCCAGCCACGCGAGGTCGACGAAGGCGTGCTCGTGGGCGACCTCGAGCACCCCGGCACGGGCGTCGACGGCCCGGACCAGCACCGGCTGGACGACCTTGGCCAGCTCGAGGAGCGACGGGTGCGGCGTGCGATCGGCCGCGACCACGCCGTTGAGGCAGAACGGGCCGTCGTTGGGTTCGTCGCCGAAGTCGCCGCCGTAGGCGAGGCGGGTGGTGCCGTCGTCGAGCACCTGCACGAGCGCCTGGTCGACCCAGTCCCAGACGAACCCGCCCTGCAGGCCGGGGTGGGTGCGGATCGCCTCCCAGTAGTCGTCGAGGCCGCCGCACGAGTTGCCCATGGCGTGGATGTACTCGCACATGATCAGCGGCCGATCGGGAGGGGCCTGCGTGGCCCACCCCACCAGGTCCTCCACCGGCGGGTACATCGGCGCGATGACGTCGGACTCCGGCCGCTCGACGGCGAGGATCGCAGCACCGTCGGGTGCGTCGCCCGCCACCATCGCCGCGAACGTGTCGGCGCTGATGCCGCTCTCGTAGTGCACCGGTCGGGAGGGGTCGAAGGCCCGGAGCCACCCGGCGGCGGCCTGGTGGATCGGCGCCACACCGCTCTCGTTGCCGAGCGACCACATGATCACCGACGGGTGGTTCAGGTCGCGCTGGGCCAAGCGCGTGATCCGCTGCATGATCGCCGGGCCCCATCGGGGGTCCTGGGTGAGGCTGCGCAGGTAGGCGTGGGTCTCGACGTTCGCCTCGTCCACCACGTACATGCCGAGGCGGTCGCAGACGTCGTAGAGGTGGGTGTCGTTCGGGTAGTGCGAGGTGCGGACGGCGTTGAGGTTGTGCTGCTTCATGAGCACGACGTCGCGCTCGATGGACTCGGCCGTCACCGCTTTGCCCCTCACCGGGTCGTGATCGTGGCGGTTGACGCCCTTGATGAGCACGGCGCACCCGTTGACGAGCAGCTCGTGGCCCCGCACCTCGACCCGTCGGAACCCGACGGCGAGCGTCGTGGCGTCGACGGTGCGCCCGGTGTCGTCCACGAGGCGGACCACGAGGTCCTGGAGCGCCGGGGCCTCGGCCGACCACGGCGCCACGCCCGGCACCTCCAGGTCGAGCACCGCGCCACGCCCGACGAAGACGGCGAAGTTCACGACGTCGTCGGTCGGGTGCTCGAAGCGGCACGGCGCCTGCACCGAGTGGCCGGCGACCTCGGCCTCCACCACCCAGCCCCTCGGCCCGTGGCCCGGCCCGTCCACCACCACCCGGGCGTGCAGGTGGCCGTCGCCGGTCGCCGGGTCCCAGTCGCAGGTGGCCTGCACGTCGGCGAGGTGCACCGGCGGCGTGGCGTGGAGCGAGACGCTGCGGTGCAACCCCGCGTGGTACCAGTGGTCCTGGTCCTCGAGGTACGTGGCGTCGGACCAGCGGACCACCGTGAGCGCCAGCTCGAAGGGCCGGCCGGGCTCCACCACCGCGGTGAGGTCGAGCTCGTGGGGCAGGCGGCTGTCCTTGCCCATCCCGACGGGGCGGCCGTCGACGTGGACGTACAGCACCGCCTCGGCGCCGGCGACGTGCAGGACGATCCGCCGGCCGGCCCAGTCCTCGGGCACCGTGACGGTCCGCCGGTGCACGCCCGTGGGGTTGGCGTCGGGGACCGCGGGCGGCGGCCCGGGGAACGGCATCACGATGTTCGTGTACTGCGGCCGGTCGAAGCCCTGCATCGTCCAGCACCCGGGGACCTCGACCGATGCCCAGCCCCCCGTCGGTCCGGTGAGCAGCGCGGCGTCGACCAGCTCCGGCCGCTCCACCAGCGTGAAGGACCACGTCCCGTCGAGCGAGAGCGTGCGGTCCCGGCGGAGGGGCGCGTGCATCGGCAGCCGCCCGACGCCGGTGACCTCGGGATCGGCCCAGGACCGGGGCTCGAAGTCGTCGAGGGCCGACCGGGCGGGCGGCGTGCGGGGCGGGGGCTGCTCGATGCCGCGCAACGTACACGTCGGCCGGATCGCGGCCCGGGAACGCTCCGGTCCGGCGGAGCGCTGCCGATGGGACGTCGTGCCGGCGTTCGACGACCAGACGAAGGGCGCAGCCTTCCTCGAGGGCTTCGACGACCCCGGGCCGCCGTACGACCCGGCCACCGGGCCCTCCGACGCCTGGTACCGGCGCGTCGTGCAGGAGTCGAGCCAGGTCTTCCTCGCCCTCGGCCACGACGGCACGATCTGGTACGTCAACGACGCCGCCGAGGTGCTCCTCGGCCGCAGCGTGGCCGAGCTGATCGGCAGCAACGGCCTGGACCTGGTGGCACCGGAGGACCTCGCCGAGGCCGCCGACACCGTGTACCACTCGGCCGAGGTGGAGGGCTGGCGACCGCCCCGCCCGTTCCGCCTGCTGACCAGCGCCGGCGAGCGGGTCACGTTCGAGTTCGAGGGCTTGGCGCTGTTCCACGCCCCCGAGGTGCGGTCGGTGGTCGTGATCGGCCGCCACGCCGAGGCCGACGCGCGCGTCGACCGGATCCTCGACGCCCTCGCCTCGCACCGCCCGCTGTCCGAGGTGCTCGACGAGCTGGTGTTCATGATGCACCGACCGGGCTGGAAGCTGGGCGTGGCCATCCGGTACGACACCGGCGAGGGCAGCCTCGCGGTCGCCCACTCCGGGCTGCCGGCCGAGCTGCACGAGCTGGCCGACGGGGGCGGGGGCCCGTGGGCCACCGCGAGCGCGGACGGCGACCTGGTGGTGGACGTCGGCCTCACGACCGTGCCCGACCGGGTCCGCGAGGTCGCGACCGCCGCCGGCTACCGGACGTGCTGGGCGGTGCCGGTGGCCGACCCCTCCGGCGGCGCCGACGCCTGCATCGTCGTCTGGAACGGCGAGACGGTCCCCCCGGAGCTCGGCCAGGACAAGGCCTTCCGCCGCCTCCGGCACGTCCTCGGCCTGGCCCTCGACGCCCGCGCCCAGCTCGCCGAGCTGGCCCGCGCCGCCCGCACCGACGCCCTCACCGGCCTGGCCAACCGGCGTCGCTACGACGAGCACCTCACCGACCTCGGCGAGGCCCGCTCGATCACGGTCCTCTTCGCCGACCTCGACGGCTTCAAGCTCGTCAACGACCGCCTGGGCCACGCCGCCGGCGACCACGTGATCGCGGCGGTCGGCCGCCGCCTGCACGGGCTGGTGCGCAGCACGGACCTGGTCGCCCGCGTCGGTGGCGACGAGTTCGCCGTCGTCGGCCACGACCTCCCCGCCGGCACGGCCACCGCCTTGGCCGAGCGGATCATCGCCGCGATCGGGGAACCGGTGGCCACCCCGGCCGGGCCGGCCACGGTCGGCGTGAGCCTCGGCATCGCCATCGGCACCGACCCCGGCGCGTCGATCGACGCGGTCACCGCGGCCGCCGACGCCGCCCTCTACGCGGCCAAGGCTGCCGGCCGGAACCGCTACCACCTGCACCACGTCGACGCCAGCGGCGGCGAGCCGTCGCGCTGAGCGGATCGGACATCGGGTAGGGCGGGTCGCCGTGCGCGCCACCGCCGACGGGAAGACCGAGCACCGCGAGCCGTACGTCCAGCTCGTCGACGTGACCCGCGACAGCGCCCTCGTGGCGTGGGGCCACTTCGACCTGGTCGGCGACGAGCACGGGTGGCGCAGCGAGTCCGTCCCCGAGACCATCGGCATGCGCGCGCCCGCGCTCGGTCACGCCGTGGTGGAGGTGCTCGACGACGACGACCGGGTCGTCGCCCGGGAGGCGACCGACGACGCCAACCACCTGTGGGTCGGCGAGCTGCGACCGGCGACCACGTACCGCTACCGCGTCCTGGTCGACGGCGAGCCGTGGGGCGGCGGCGAGCGCTACGACTGGTCGCCCGACGGCCTCCGGCCCGCGTCACGGGCGCCGGGGCTCATGCTCCGCACCCACCCCGAGGCCGACCGGCCCGACCCCATCACGTTCCTCGCCGTCGGCGACTTCGGCGTCGGCCTCAACAGCCCGAACGGGCCCCACCAGCTCGGCGTGGCCCGCACCATGCAGCGCCTGGCCGACGCCTACGACGTGCGCTGCATCGTCGGCCTGGGCGACACGATCTACCACGGTCCCGGCGGTCCCGACGACCACAGCGGCGCCGACGACGACGACTGGTGGCTGGCCTTCTTCCAGCCCTACCGGTACCTCCTCGACCACCTGCCCTTCTACCCGACGGCCGGCAACCACGACGGCGCCGACGAGGAGGCCGCCGACGACCGGGCCCAGCTCGAGGACAACCTCTACCTCTCGGCCCGCTTCCGCCCGAGGGCCGAGGTCGGCCGCGCGTCGCTCGACCCCGGGCTCTTCTACCGCCTCGAGCTCGGCTCGCTCCTGGAGCTCATCTGCATCGACTCCACCCAGGCCGACGACGCACCCGGCCGGGCCTTCGACGACCCCCGCCACCACCAGTGGATCGAGGAGGCGTTGACCACGGGTGACGCCCGGTGGCGCATCCCGTTCAGCCACCACCCCGTCTGGTGCGCCGGGCCCGACCACAGCGGCATGCAGGAGCAGGTCGACCGCCTGGTCCCGCTGTACCGCAAGGGCGGCGTCCGCCTCCTGCTGCACGGCCACGAGCACAACTTCCAGCACGGGCAGGTCGACGGGCTCGACCACATCATCACCGGCGCCGGCGGCAAGGTCGACCACCGGACGCCCGTGGCGTTCGAGGAGGCCGGCACCTGCTCGTGGGCCGCCGAGCCGCACTGCCTCCTCATCCAGGTCGCCGAGGACCACCTCACCGTCGTGCCCTTCGGCGCCACCCCGCCGGGCGGCCAGCCCCAGCCGCTCGTGCGCCAGGACCGGTCCGGCGCCCCTGTCGACGGCCCCATCACCCTCCACTGGGACCACCCCGGCGACCACCTGGTCTGAGTCGGCTCGCCCGGGCCGGCCGTGCCTCCCGGGATCGATCCACAACACCGCCGCGGCGACGCGCTGCGGCGCAGAAGGACGCGCGGAACCTTCGGTCACGACGGACATATGGGGTCGTGGCGGGAATCGAACACACGTACGATCGACGCATGGATGGCGGCGTGCGAGAGGCGATCGAGCGGATGCTCGAGCAGGAGGACGACGGGTCCGACGACGCGTCGCTGCACGATCGGGTCGTGGCTGGAGCACGGGCGCTCTCACTGCTGGCGGCTGCGCACGCCCGGAACGTGTCGACGTGGGATGCGCGCTGCGTGTGGGCCAACGACCGGTCCCGCTCCCCAGCGCCCGCCTGGCCCGTGACGCCGGTTGTTCGCCGGCGACGGCGCGTCGTGAGGTGCGACGTGCTCGCAGGCTGCGGACGATGCCGCTGACCCGGGCGGCGTTCGAGGCCGGCGAGTTGTCTGTCGACCACGTCGACGTGCTGTGCTCAGCGAACCGGCCACCGCTCGAGGCGCTGTTCGCCCGCGACGAGGCCCTGCTCGTCTCGTACGCGAAGGAGCTCGGCTACGACGACTTCCAGCGCGTGGTCCGGCACTGGGAGAACTGCGGCGACGACGCCACGGCTGACGAACGGGCCGAGCGGGGCCACGCCGAGCGCTACCTGCGCAGCGCCAAGACCATGGACGGCGACATCGACCTGCAGGGCCGCCTCGACCCGATCGCCGGCGGCATCTTCACCACCGAGCTCGAACGACTCGAACGCGAGCTGTTCGAGGCCGACTGGGCCGCGCACGAGCCGTCCACGGCGATGCCGTGCAGCTGCACGACCTCGCCCGCACCGCCGCCCGGCGCCACGCTGACGCCCTCGTCGAGATGGCCAAGCGCTCCGCCGCCATGCCCGCCGACGCCAAGCAGGGTCGGGTCCTGCTGACCGTGCTCGTCGACTTCCGCACCTTCGTCGACCACGTCTGCGGCCTCGGGCCCACCACCGACCAACGGTTCTCACGGCCGGCGCCACCGTGGGCGGCCGCCCGACCCGACGCTGAGGCGCGTAGCAGGCAGCCGTTCGAGGACCGGGTGTGCGAGCTCTCCGACGGCACCGTCCTCACCCCGAGCCAGGTCGCCTCGATCCTCGACCTCGCCGACGTCGAACGCATCGTCTTCGGACCCGGCTCACGGGTCATCGACGTCGGCATCCGCAGCCGCTGCTTCACCGGCGCCACCCGCCGAGCCATCGAAGTACGCGACCGCCACTGCACCTTCCCGGGCTGCCGAGAACCCGCGGAGCGTTGCCACGTCGACCACATCGTCGAGTACACCGACGGCGGCCCGACCACCCAGGACAACGGTCGCCTGCTCTGCCCGGTCCACAACCGCCAACGCCCCGGCCGCAGCGCCCCACCGGCCGAGGGGCCATGACGGAGCGGTGCTAGGCCAGCAGGCGGCGCTGGACCAGGCGCATCACCTGGGTCGGGGATCGGCCGCCGTGGTCGACGGCGATGAAGTGGTTCCCGATCCACAACGAGATGGCGAGCACGCAGCGGACCTCGACCTCGTCGCCGTCGTCGACGAACGCGCCGAACTGCGACCGGAGGTAGTCCATCCGCCGGTTGTCGACGCGGCGCAGGCGCTGGGCGACGGCGGGGTCGCGGCGCGCCCAGTCGCGCACCGCCAGGTCCACCTGCACGGCCTCGTCGGTTGCCAGCGCGAACAGCCGGCGCAGCCTGGCCCGGGCATCGCTCCGGCCGGCCTCCGTCAGGCGGATCGCCTCGTCGACGAGCCGGTCCTCCCAGGTGTCGAGCATCTCGTCGAGGAGGGCCCGGCGGTCCTTGAAGTGCCAGTAGAACCCGCCTTTGGTGACGCCCAGCGCCCGGGCCAGCGGCTCGACGCGGACGGCTTCGGGGCCACCGTCGGCCAGGGCGCGCAAGCCCGCGTCGATCCACTCGCTGCGGGGCGTGCGCGTCGTCGCCACGCCCCCTTGGCTACTCCATACGGCGGCGTATGGACAGGACCGCCGCGGGTGCCTAGGGTCGTCCATACGTATCCGTATGGATCAGGAGGCGAACCGGTGCCCCTTCCCCCCGGTCAGCGAGCAGTCGAGGGCTTCCCCCGCTTCGGCACCCACCTCGACGGCCGCCCGCCTCGGGTGCCGGCGCACCCGGCGATCGAGGTCGCCGGTGCGGTGCGCCATCCGTTCGAGGTGCCGCTCGGCGACCTGGCGGCGCTGCCGCGCCGGGAGGTCGAGGCCGCCTTCCACTGCGTGGCCGGCTGGTCGGCCACCGGCCTGACGTGGGAGGGCGTCGCCTTCGAGACGTTCTTCGCCGAGGTGGTCGAGCCGGCGCTGGTGCCCGGCGGCCGCCCGGTCACGCACGTGGTCTTCGCCGGGCTCGACGGCTACCGGTCGCTCGTCGAGCTCGTCGACGCCACGGCGCCCGACGTGCTCCTCGCCGAGCACCTCGACGGCGAACCGTTCGGTGCCGACCACGGCGCCCCGGTGCGCCTCGTCAGCCCCGGCCAGTACGGCTTCATGAGCACCAAGCACCTCTGCCGCATCGAGCTCCACACCGACGAGCCCAGCGTGCGGTACCACCCCGATCCCCTCGCCCGGTTCGGGCTGGAGCTGCTCAAGCCGCACCGCCGGGCCCGGGTGTGGGAGGAGGAGCGCCACCGGTACCTGCCGGCCTGGTCGGTGCGCCACGTCTACCGATCGCTCATCGGCCCGATCAAGGCGATGTGCGCCCGCGGCGCCCGGCCCCGTCCCGACGAGCCGAGCGGCGGCTGACGGCGACCGGCACGACCTCGTCGACCACCCGGCGGAGGTAGGGCCAGGCGATCGCCGGGTCGAGGCCGCCGCTGAGCGGCTGGAGCCCGAGCTCCCCGTACCGCTCGATGAGGTCGACCGCGCCGTCGACGGACACGACCCGATGCGAGCCCTCGGCCCGCCGAAGCTCTTCGACCGACGAGCCGCTGGTGAGCGTGGCCATCCCGTCGGCCTGGCCGGCCTCGGCGTTCCACGAGTGGTAGGCGACGGCGTCGGCGAGGAGGGCGGGGCCGACCTCGTCCCACCCGGCATCGACGTCGTCGTGCACCAACACCGACGCCGGCATGCCCTCCGGCGGGAGCAGGCAGAAGCCCGGCTCGTGGCCGGCCTCGGCCGCCGCCTCGCGGTAGGCGGCGGCGAGCGCAGGATCGTCGCGCTGGGCGAGGAAGCCGATGCCGTGCCGCCCGGCCCGGCGGGCGGCGGCCACGCTCCCGCCGCCCCAGGT
>DATAGR010000168.1:0-3888 GCA_036263575.1 Aquihabitans sp.
GAAACGCCCTCCGCACCGCCTACCACCACACCACCACCGAGGACCGAGCCCTCACCGCCTGACCTCGGCCGAGAGCCGGGCCTCGACCTCCGCCCGCCAGATCGCCAGCAGCTCGGGGAGGGGCCGGCCCGAGAGCCCCATGAGGTCGTCGAAGGCGACCCCCATCTCCTCGGCCTGCAGGATCTCGGCCTCGGCGCGCGGGTCGACGTCGGCACGGATCGAGCCGTCGGCGATCCCGTCGGCGATGTGCCTCGTCCGTCGGTCGAGGTAGTCGGCGATGCCGGCCAGGACCACCCGCGCCAGCGGGTCGTTGGACGCCACGGCCTCGAACGTGACGATGGAGGTGGCGCGGACGGCCTCCGGGCTCCGCTCGGCCCGCTTGCGCACGGAGTCGACCATGTGCAGGACCCGTTGCAACCCGGTGCCCTCCTCGGCGCTCCGGCGGGGCTCGGGGGTCGTGAAGGCGGCGAAGACGACGTCGTAGAAGAGGTTCTGCTTGGACCCGAAGCGGTCCCGGACCATGTTGCGGCTGTAGCCCGCCCGCTCGCCGATCTCCGCGGCGGTGGTGCGGGTGTAGCCCTGCTCGCACACCAGGTCGGCGAAGGCCCGGTGCAGGCGGAGCGTGGACTCCTCGCGCCGCTGCGCCTGGGTGAGCCGCGAGGGCGGCGGAGGTGCGTCGGCCACGACGTCAGCCCGGCCCGTCGACGTCGCCGGTCGGGGCCAGGCGCGCGTCGAATGCAGCGCGCACCCCGTCGATGCGGTCCGCCGTGGGCCCGGCGAGCAGCCCGGCGGCGTCGAGGAAGGCGAGGCCGGCGAGGCGCGTGCGCACCAGCACGAGCTCGACCTCCAGGTCGACGTCGGCGGAGACGGAGCCGTCGGCCACGCCGCCGGCCAGGGCCTCCGCCATGACCTCCGACAGGCGGACGACGGCGGCGCGCGTCGCCAGGGCGGCGGGGTCGCTGCCGGCCGCGCCCTCCAGCAGGACGATGTTGAGGGCCCGGTGCAGCGACGGCGCCGTCTCGGCGAGGTGGCGGATCAGGTCGACGATCCGGGCGGCACGGGCCCGTCCGTCCTCGTCGGGCGTGCGCTCCTCCGGCACGAACGTCTCGAAGGTCTGACCGACCAGGTCGAGCAGCAGGGCGTCCTTCGAGCCGTAGCGGTCACGCACCATGTTCCGACTGAAGCCGGCCCGCTCGCCGATCTGCGCGTTGGTGGTCGCCGAGTACCCCTGCTCGCAGATCAGCTCGACGAGCGCCTCGCGCAGCCGCTCGGCGGAGTCCTCCCGGCGCTCCTCGTGCGTACGTCGTGTCGGGCCCGACGACCGGGGGCTCACGCCGGCGCGCCGCCGTGCGGTCGGATCGGGCCTCCGCACCCTCGACGCGCACGCGGCTGCGGGCGCGACGGGGGAGGCTGCTCGCTCACGCCGACAATCTAGACAAAACCCTATCTGTCTGCACGCAGACATGTTAGAACCGACCCATGGCGGACGACGCAGCCCTCATCGACCAGGTCCGACACGGCCACGCCCAGGCCTACGCCACCCTCTGGGGCCGCCACCGCCGCGAAGCCCACGGCTACGCCCGCTCACTCGTCCCCCACGGCGACGTCGACGACGTCGTCGCCGAAGCCTTCGCCAAGGTCCTCTCCGCCATCCGCACCGGCCGCGGCCCCACCGACCGCTTCGCCCCCTACCTCATGGTCGCCGTCCGCTCCGTCGCCTTCAGCGAACACCGCCGCCGAGCCCGCACCACCGTCGGCGACCCCGCCCCCATCGCCGACCACCCCCACCCCGACCACGACGACGCCCTCACCGCCGCCCTCGCCGACCTCTCCCCCCGCCACCGCACCGCCCTCTGGCTCGGCGTCGTCGAAGGCCGCTCACCCGCCGAGATCGGCGCCGCCCTCCACATCTCCGGCCCCGCCGCCTCCGCCCTCCTCTACCGAGCCCGAAACGCCCTCCGCACCGCCTACCACCACACCACCACCGAGGACCGAGCCCTCACCGCCTGACCTCGGCCGAGTCAACCGTCGGGCCCAGGCGCCCCGGCCCGCGTCGCTCGAGGCGCCAGCCGGACCTCGACCTCCGCCCGCCAGAAGATGAGCAGCGCCGGCAGGGGGCGCCCGGAGAGGCCGACGACGTCGTCGTAGGCGATGCCCATGCCCTCGGCCAGCATGAGCTCGGCCTCGGTCCGGGGGTCGAGGTCCGGTCGGATCGAGCCGTCGGCGATCCCGTCGGCGAGGTGCCGAGCCCGGCGGTCGGTGTGGGTCGCCAGCCCGCCCAGCACCGGCTTGGAGAGCGGGTGGCCCTCGACGACCGACTCGAACATGATGACGTACGACGCTCGGAGGCTCACCGGGTCCCGCTCGGCCTGCGTCCGCACGTCGTCGACCATCCGGAGGACCCGGTCGAGGCCGGTCCCGCCCTCGGCCGCGCTGCGCCGCTGCGGTCGGAGGAACGTCGCGATGGTGAAGTCGAAGAAGAGCGCCTCCTTCGAGCCGAAGCGGTCCCGGACCATGTTGCGGCTGTAGCCCGCCCGCTCACCGATCTCGGCGGCCGTGGTGAGCACGTAGCCCTGCTCGCAGACCAGCTCGGCGAACGCCCGGTGGAGCCGCTCGGTCGACTCCGCCCGGCGCTGGGCTTGGGTCAGCCGCTCGGTCACGGCCGCAGCCGCTCGTCGAGGTCTCGGCACAGCGCGGCGATGCGCTCGGCGGGGGAGCGGGCGCTGAGCCGGGCGGCGTCCACGAAGCCGGAGCCGGTGATGCGGATGCGGAGCAGCTGGAGCTCTGCCTCGACGTCGAGGTCCGAGCGGACCGAGCCGTCGGCGATGCCCTCGACCACGGCCGCGGCGACGACCGCGTAGAAGCGGTCGATGGCCGCTCGGGCCACGCCCGCGAGGGGGTGGTCGGCTGCGGCCCCCTCCAACGTGACGACGTTGAGGGCCCGTTGGGTGGTCGGCTCCGTCTCGGCCAGGCGCCGGATCAGGTCGACGGTGCGGACCGCTCGCTCGCGGCCGTTGCCCGGCCTCCCGCCCCGGTCCGGTGCCAGCGTCGTCAACGCGTGCTCGAACACGTCCAGCAGGAGCGCGTCCTTCGTGCCGTACCGGTCGCGCACCATGTTGCGGCTGTAGCCGGCTCGTTCGCCGATCTGCGCGTTCGTCGTGGCCGAGTAGCCCTGCTCGCAGATGAGCTCGGCGAGGGCTCGTCGCAGCCGGTCCGCCGATGCCTCCCGGCGCTGCTCCTGGCGGTCGCCGTGGCCCGGCGCCTCGGTGCTCACGCCGGGCGGGCGCCGTGGGAGCTCGCGGGCGTCCCGTCGGTCGGCGCCGAGGACGGGCCGGAGCACCGGCGCGTCTGGTGGCGCTGCTGGCTCACGTCCGCAACCTAGACCCGGTGACCGGCGGTGCACCGGGATGCGCGACCGGCGTCCCCGCCCTCAGCGCTGCCGGTCGAGCTGCGCCTCGCCGTCGTCCGCACCCGGGACGAGCCGGCCCCGCATCCGCTCGACCTGCTCGGCGATGCGCTCCGGGAAGCTCCGTGCGCCCAGGCCGGCGGCGTAGTCGTAGGCGATGCCGAGGATCTGCGCCTGGATGCGCGTGGTCTCGACCGAGGGGTCGAGGTCCGGGCGCACCGAGCCGTCGGCGATGCCGTCGACGAGGAAGCCGGCGAACATCTGGTGCAGGGCCGCGATGATGTCGCGGACCACCGGTGCGAGGGGGTGGCCGGGTGCGGTCGCCTCGAAGATCGTGATGAAGACGGCGCGCTGGTTGACCGGCTCCGCGGCGGCGTAGTCCCGGAGCTGTTGGGCCGACGCCAGGGCCCGGTCGCAGCCGGTCGGCCACGCCGCCGGGTCGACCACCATGGACCCGGAGGCGCGGAGCATGAGGTCCATGA
>DATAGR010000169.1:0-1750 GCA_036263575.1 Aquihabitans sp.
AGCTGGCGCAGCATCGCCGCGGTGGCGCCCCAGACGGTGTCGCCCACCAGCTCGAAGAAGTAGATCGAGCGCTCGGCGCCGAAGAGGTCCCAGCGCTCCTCGCGGAAGACGTGGGGGTCGAGCAGCTCGGCGAGCGGCACGTGCAGCACGGCGTCGACCTCGGCCGGGCTGGCCACGAGGTCGGGCCGGCCGGGCAGGACGCCCACGAACGGCACGATGAACGACCCGCTGGTCACCGTGCTCAGGTGATCGAGCTCGCCGATCACCTCGACCGACGCCGGGTCGAGCCCCGTCTCCTCGAAGGCCTCGCGCCTCGCGGTCTCGGCCAGCTCCTCGCCGTCGTCACGACGCCCGCCGGGGAAGCTGACCTCGCCCCCGTGGGCCCGCAGGGCCGCCGACCGACGGGTGAGCACCACGTGGGCCTCGCCGTCGTGCTCGTAGATCGCCGCCAGGACGGCGGACCCCCTGGCCATCTCCGTCTCGCGTGCCGAGGCCACCGGCGGGCCGATGGTGGCGAACACGTCGCGGAGGCGGGCGATGTCGACGCGGCGCGCCGCGTCGTCGAGGTGGGCCCACGGCGCGGGGTCGCCGGCCCGGGCCGACGACGGGCGGGGGATCCGCTGGGCGCCGCCCCGGCGGGCGGCGGTGGGGGCCGGATCGGGCCCCGGCTCGCTCACGCCGGCTCGGCTGCGCTCACGAGGTGCTCGAGCACCTCGCGGAGGCCGGCCGTCTTCAGGTCGGCCATGACGCGCCCGGGGCTGCTCTCGCCGTTCTCCCACTCCATCCAGGCGGCGAGCAGCTTGGCGGGGTCGGCCGGGGGTCGTTCCATGGCGCCGAGCCTACCGAGGGGGTCGGGTGCCTCCCGTCCCGGTCCGGGTGCCCCACCGGCAGTAGCGTGGCGGTGCACCGCCGCCCCTGCGTGGAAGAGGTCCCGGGTGTCCGAGCCGACCAACGGCCATCTCCGCAACCGGCCGCGCCAGGCTCGGTCGGCGGCACGCGTCGAGCTGATCCTCGACGTCGCGGCTGAGGTGTTCGAGGAGGTCGGCTACGACGCCGCGACCACGAACCTGGTGGCGGCCCGCGCCGACGTCCCGGTCGGGACGCTCTACCGGTGGTTCCCCGACAAGGCCGCCCTCGCGGAGGCGCTCACCGACCGCTACCTGGCCAAGCTCGTCGGCCTCTACGACGACCTCCTCGCCGACCTCGGCCCGGCGGACCGCATCGGCGACTTCCTGCACCGGGTGATGGGCCGCCTCGTCGAGGAGACCCAGGACCAGCGGGCCCTGCCGGCGCTGCTGGTGGCGGCGATGGTGCCGGGCGCCCGCGCCAACGCCGGCACCCGCCTCCGCGACGGGCTCGAGGACCACATCCGCGGCCTCGTCGAGCTGCGCGTGCCGGGGCTCCCCGACGACATCGTCGACCGCACCGCCGAGGTCCTGGTGACCCTCGCCCACCTGGTGCTGGCGGCGGCGGCCGACGACGACCACCCCCACCGCGAGCTGATGGTGGCCGAGTACGTCGACGTCATGCTGGCGTACCTCGAGGCCAAGTTCCCGGCCGCGGACCACCCGGCCTGGGACGACCCGGACGTCTCGGTCCGCCCGCTGTTCCCGGCGCCCGACCGCGCCACCCGCGTCGCCGCCGCCACCGACGACTGACGCACCCGCCGGCCGCGGCGCCGGGGCGCGCACGAGCCCGGACCCTGGGGCCCGGGCTCGTGCGACGCTTCGATACGTGGGTGCTGCGGGAG
>DATAGR010000170.1:0-3499 GCA_036263575.1 Aquihabitans sp.
CCAGCGGACCGCCTCGGCGTCGGGCGAGGCGTCGGCCCACCGGTCGACACACGCCGCGGCGAGGTTGGTCGTGCCACCGGTGAACCACTCGGCCCACGCGATGCCCTTCGACGTGTCGAGCACCCGCTCCCACGGCGTGGAGAACGGGATGCCGAGGAACGTGGCCGCCTCGCCCCAGAACCAGGCCGGGTCCTCGACCGAGCGGGTGAGGAGCTCGTCGAAGGTCGCGATGCCATGCGCGGCCTGGAACCGACCGACGTTGGTCTCGCGCGCCGCAGCGGGATCGGGGACCCAGATCGGATCGGTCACGGGCGCACCTTACGCGTGGATGCGGGGCCGCTCCTCCGGTCCGTCCGGGGGTCCCCCGGCGGTCAGCGCAGGAGCGAGAGGGCCAGCCCGTCGAGGATGTCGGCCTCGCTGGTGAGGATCTCCTCGAGGGCCAGCCGCCGGTAGATGGCGACGAGCGCGCAGCAGCCGCCGACGATGACGTCGGCGCGCGCCTCCTCGAGCCCGGGGTTGTGGATCCGATCGGCACGGGACTCGGTGGCAAGCGTGCGGAAGACGTCCTCGGCGGCGGCGTGGGTGAGCGTGAAGTGGTGCAGCCGGTCGCGGTCGTAGGTGGCGAGGCCCTGCTCCACCGCCGCGACCGTGCTCACCGTGCCGGCCAGACCGACGACGGTCCGTGCCGACGAAGCGCCCGGGAGCTCGCGGACGACGTCGTCGAGCCAGCTGTCGGTGTACGAGATGGCGGCGGTGAGGTCCTCCGGCGCCGGCGGGTCGGTGGTGAGGAAGCGCTCGGCCAGGCGGACGCAGCCGACGTCGAGCGACACCGCGCCGGTGATCTCGCCGTCGGGCCCCGTGGTGCCGAGCACGAACTCGGTCGAGCCGCCGCCGAGGTCGAAGACGAGGAACGGCCCGAGGGCGGGGTCGAGGTCCGACGTGGCGCCGAGGAACGACAGCTCGGCCTCGTCGTCGCCCGACAGCAGCTCGGGGCGGACGCCGACCGCGGCCTCGGCGGCGTCGAAGAAGACGTCTCGGTTCGACGCGTCCCGGCTGGCCGACGTGGCGGTCATGCGCACGCGCCCCGGCGCCACGCCGAGGTCGTCCATGACCGTCCGGTAGGCCGCCAGCGCGCCCACGGTGCGCTCGACCGCCTCGGGGGCGAGGGCACCGGTGCGGTCGACGCCCTGCCCGAGCCGGGTGATCCGCATGAGCCGCTCGACGGTCAGGAGGGGCGCACCGTCGGCCGACGCGCCGGGGCCGGCCTCGGCCACGAGCAGGCGGGTGGAGTTCGTACCGATGTCGATCGAGGCGACCCGCGAGGTGGTCGCGGTCGTCCCGTCGGGTGCGTCGGTCGTGCCGTCAGCCATGGCCCGATGCTCCCCCGCCGCCGCCGGCATCCCCAACTCGCGTCGGGCCGGCGTCGCCGTCGCCCGCCGCCAGGTGCTCGGCCACCCACGCACCCACGGGGTCGTCCCCTCCGGCCAGCCACCAGCCGTAGTGGGCGTGGAGGCACTTCACGCCCACCCGCGTGCCGCCGACGCCGGCGCTGGGGCGCGGCCCGTCCCATCCCTCGGGCAGGGCCGCGTCGCGCTCGGCGGCGTAGCGGGCGTGGGCGTCGGCGATGACGTCGAGGCCGACCTCGTCCTCCACCCGGTGCACGCCGCCCCGGCTCTCGATGCGGCTGACCATCGTGCGCTCCGGCTCGCCGAGCAGCCAGTAGCGGGTGGGCATGGGGCGGCCGTCGGCCAGCAGCGGGTGGTTGCGGATCACGACCGGCGAGCGGTCGTGCACGTGGCGGACCACCACCCGGAACGAGCCGGCCGGCTCCCGCCCGAGCAGCTCCGCCACCGCCTTGCGATCGGCGTCGTCGGGCTCGTCGTCGACCACGACGGTGCCGGGCAGGGGGTCGACCACGCCGTCAACCTACCGATCGCCCGGCTCGGCACCGGCCGGCCGGGCGCTCGGTTCGATCGGGCTCGTGATCAGCCGACGATCAGGCCGTGGCCCAGACGAGGACCTCGGCGCCGTCGGGGCCGGCGGTGAGCGCCGGGTCGCCGGCGGCGGTGAGGCGCACGGCGTCGCCCTCGGCGAGCGCGCCTGCGCCCTCGAGCTCGGCGGCGCCGCGGGCCACGAAGAGGTGGACGTGGCGGTCCTCAGGGATCCGGACGACCTCACCGGCCTTCAGCCGACCACCCCACAGGACGGCGTCGCGCTGGGCGATGCCGATCGCGGCGTCGTGGCCCTTGCCGGAGGCGATCGGGACCAGCCCGCCCCGCTCGAGCTCGCCGTTGATGTCGAGCTGCTCGTAGCCGGGGTCGATCCCCGACGAGTCGGGCAGCACCCACATCTGCACGAAGTGGACGGTGTCGTCGCCGTTGTTCTTCTCGGAGTGCCAGATGCCGCGCCCCGCGCTCATCCGCTGGGCCAGGCCCGGGAAGATCTCGCCCTTGTTGCCGAGGGTGTCCTTGTGCTCGAGGCGACCCTCCAGCACCCAGGTGATGATCTCCATGTCCTGGTGCGGGTGGGTGTCGAAGCCGGTGTACGGCGCGACCCGGTCGTCGTTGCTCACCAGGAGCAGCCCGTGGTTGGTGTTCCGGGGATCGCGATGGTGCCCGAAGCTGAAGCTGTGGCTGGAGTCCAGCCACCCCGCCCGGGTCTGGAACCGGTCGGCAGCTCGGCGGACGTCGATGGTGGGGGCGGTGGGTGCGGCCATGGTGACCTCGTCTCGGTGGTGCTCAAGTAGTTGCGTGTGCAATGACTTGCAACCGGGGTCGAGGGGTCGACATTCCCGGGTGGCGGCCGGCGACCTCGTTCGACCGGGCGGCCGGCTCCCCGCGACCGGGGCAGCCGGCTCAGTACGACCGGGGCAGGCCGAGGACGTGGGTGGCGACGTAGGCCTGCACCAGCTCCTGGCTCACCGGCGCCAGGCGCATGAGGCGGGCCTCGCGCCAGTAGCGCTCGACGTCGTACTCGCTCGCGTAGCCCATGCCGCCGAGGGTCTGGACGGCCCGGTCGGCCGCCTCGTAGCCCGCCTCCGCGGCCAGGTACTTGGCGGTGTTGGCCGCCTCGCCGCACGGGAGGCCCCGGTCGTAGCGCCAGGCCGCCTCCCGCACCGCCAGCTCCGCGGCCCGCAGCGCCATGTGCGATCGGGCGAGCGGGAAGGCGATGCCTTGGTTCTTGCCGATGGGACGGTCGAACACGACCCGCTCGCCGGCGTAGGCGACGGCCCGGCGGAGAGCGGCCCGGCCGGTGCCGAGCGCCTCGGCAGCGATGAGGATGCGCTCCGGGTTCAGGCCGTCGAGGAGGTAGCGGAAGCCCTCGCCCTCCTCCCCCACCCGATCGTCCACCGCCACGGGCAGGTCGTCGTAGGCCACCTCGCACGACACCACCGCGTTGCGGCCAGCCTTGGCGATCGGCGTGATCGTGACCTCCGGCCGCTGGAGGTCGGCCAGCAGGAGCGTCAGGCCGTCGGTCGGACGGGCCACCTCGTCGCGCG
>DATAGR010000171.1:0-1930 GCA_036263575.1 Aquihabitans sp.
TCCCGGCCGCGGTTGAGCACCGCGAGCGACATGACGTGCCAGTGCAGGTCGATGTCGCGCACCTTCGCGGCTTCGAGCACCCAGCGGCTGGTGAGCCACGCCCACGGGCAGAGGGGGTCGAACCAGAAGTCGACGCGGGCGGCGGTGGGGGCGCTGTGGACGGCGGCGGTCATCGTCGACGTGCTCCTCGGGTGGTCCTGGGGCCGCACCGGCGGCGACCCTGCTCTCCGCGACAATCCGGATCGCCGCGGGCTTGTTCCCCTCCGCCGCGCGGGACCCCGGTGATCGGCCCCCCCACCCGTGAAAGGCTCGACCGCGTGGCCGTACCCAACCTGACCCGCATCGACGCCGCCGCCCGAGCCGAGCTCCTGGCGCTGCAGGCCTACGACATCGCGCTCGACGTGACCGACGGCGCCGGCCGCCCCGGCGCCGGCACCTTCCGGTCGACCACCACGCTGGAGTTCGGCTGCCGCCGACCGGGGGCCGCGACCTTCATCGACCTGGTCGCCGAGACCGTGCACTCGGCCACGCTCAACGGCACCGAGCTCGACGTCAGCACCTACACCGAGGACGGCGGGCTGCCGCTGCCCGACCTGGCCGAGGACAACGTGCTGGTGGTGACGGCGGACTGCCGGTACTCCAACACCGGCGAGGGCCTGCACCGCTTCGAGGACCCCGAGGACGGGCAGGTCTACCTCTACACGCAGTTCGAGCCGGCCGACGCCAAGCGGATGTTCGCCTGCTTCGACCAGCCCGACCTGAAGGCCACCTTCACGATGCACGTGACGGCGCCGTTCGACTGGCAGGTCGTCTCCAACACCGGGGGCCGCACCATCGAGGCCGGGCCCGCGGGCTCGCAGCTGGTGCACTTCGAGCCGACCAAGCGCATCTCCACCTACCTGGTCGCGCTGATCGCCGGGCCCTACGCGAAGGTCACCGACAGCCACGACGGCATCCCGCTGGGCCTGTTCTGCCGGGCCTCCCTGGCCCAGCACCTCGACCCCGACGAGCTCTTCCGGGTGACCAAGCAGGGCTTCGACTTCTACCACCGGGTGTTCGACTACCCGTACCCGTTCGACAAGTACGACCAGCTGTTCGTGCCCGAGTTCAACGCCGGCGCGATGGAGAACGCGGGCGCGGTCACCTTCCTCGAGGACTACGTCTTCCGGTCGAAGGTCAGCCGCGCCACCTACGAGCGGCGCGCCGAGACGATCCTGCACGAGCTCGGGCACATGTGGTTCGGCGACCTGGTGACCATGCGCTGGTGGGACGACCTGTGGCTCAACGAGTCCTTCGCCACCTACATCAGCACGCTGTGCCAGGCCGAGGCCACCGAGTTCACCACCGCTTGGACCACCTTCGCCAACACCGAGAAGGCCTGGGCGTACGCGCAGGACCAGCTGCCCTCCACCCACCCGATCGCCGCCGACATCCCCGACGTCGCCGCCGTCGAGGTCAACTTCGACGGCATCACCTACGCCAAGGGCGCCTCGGTGCTCAAGCAGCTCGTGGCCTACGTCGGCCGCGAGGAGTTCCTCGCCGGCGTGCGCCGCTACTTCCGCACCCACGAGTGGGGCAACACCACCCTGGCCGACCTGCTCGCACCGCTGTCGGAGGCCTCGGGGCGGGACCTGTCGGCGTGGACCGAGCAGTGGCTGCGCACCAGCCAGGTCAACACCCTGCGCCCGGTGTACGAGCTGACCGACGACGGCCGCTACCGCAGGTTCGCGATCGAGCAGACCGCCGTCGCCGAGCACCCGGTGCTGCGCGACCACCGGCTGGCGGTCGGCCTGTACAGCGACGGGCCCGAGGGCCTGACCCGCACGCACCGGGTGGAGCTGGACGTGTCCGGTGCCCGCACCGAGGTGCCCGAGCTGGCCGGCCACCCGGCGGCCGACCTGGTGCTGGTCAACGACGACGACCTGACCTA
>DATAGR010000172.1:0-8911 GCA_036263575.1 Aquihabitans sp.
CCGACATCGACATCATCGGCATGGACGTGATCTGGACGGCCGAGTTCGCCGAGGCCGGGTGGATCGAGCCGATCCCCGCCGACGTGGTCGACGAGGTGACCGAGGGCCGGCTGAAGCCGGCGATCACGTCGGCCACCTACCAGGACCAGCTCTACGCGGCGCCGTTCAACAGCAACGCGATCATGCTCTGGTACCGCGAGGACGTCACCCCGGAACCGCCGGCGACCTGGGGCGAGATGATCGGGGTCGCCGCCCAGCTGCGCGCCGACGGCCAACCGCACCTCGTGCTCGGCCAGGGCCAGCGCTACGAGGGCCTCGTCGTGTGGTTCAACTCCGTGCTCGAGTCCGCCGGCGGCTCCGTGCTCAGCGAGGACGGCACCGAGGTGTCGCTCGAGACCGAGCCCACCCGCCGAGCGCTGGAGGTCATGCGCGACATCTCCCGGTCGCCGTCCACGCCGTCGAACTTCGCCACCGCCCGCGAGGACGACGGTCGGCTCGAGTGGGAGAAGGGCGACGCCGCGTTCATGACGAACTACTCGTTCGTCTGGCCGTCGGCCAACGGCAACGCCCCCGAGATCGCGGCGCAGATGCGGTGGGCCCGCTACCCGGCGATCGACGCCGACACGCCGTCGCGGGTGTCCATCGGCGGCTTCAACCTCGGCATCGGCGGGTTCTCCGACGAGCCCGAGCTGGCGGCGGAGGCGGTGGCGTGCCTGGTCGGCGAGGAGAACCAGATCGTCAACGCCACCAAGGGCGGGCTCCTCCCCGTGACCGAGGCGCTCTACGAGGACCCGGAGCTGACCGAGGCGACCACCGAAACCGAGGACGGCAAGGAGATCCAGGCCTTCCCCTACGCCGAGACCATCCGGGAGGAGCTGCGCGACGCGGTCGTGCGCCCCCAGACGCCGTACTACAACGACGTCGCGCTGGCCATCGCCCGCACGCTCCACCCGACACGAGACATCGATCCGGAGAAGGACGTCGAGCGGTTGCGATCCGCCATCGCCGACGCGCTCAACGGGGAGGGACTGCTGTGAGCCTCACCGCCAGCGCCGCCGCGGGGGCCGCCGCCTCCGACGAGGTGGTGCCCGACCGTGACCAGCGCGACGAACCGGCGAAGGGCCGTCGCAGCGCCCGCGCCACCGCCGAGCGCAAGCTCGGCTGGATGCTGTGCGCGCCCGCCGTGATCGTGATGCTGGTCGTCACCGCGTACCCGATCCTCTACGCGCTGTGGCTGTCGATGCACCGCTACGACCTCCGCTTCCCCGACGATCGGGAGTTCATCGGGTTCCGCAACTACGGCGCCGTGCTGAGCAACAGCCTCTGGTGGCAGGACCTCACCAACACCCTCGTCATCACCATCGGCTCGGTCCTCGTCGAGCTCGTGCTCGGCTTCGCCCTCGCCTTCGTGATGCACCGGGTGCTCTTCGGCCGCTCGGTCGTGCGCTCGGCGATCCTCGTGCCCTACGGGATCGTCACCGTGGTGGCCGCCTTCGCCTGGCGCTTCGCCTTCGACCCCACCACCGGCTTCGTCAACGGCCTGCTGAACACCGAGCGCAGCTGGTTCACCGAGCAGTGGTCCAGCTACGTGGTCATCATCACCACCGAGGTGTGGAAGACGACGCCGTTCATGTCGCTGCTGCTCCTCGCCGGCTTCACGCTCGTGCCGCAGGACGTCGTCGACGCCGCGAGGGTCGACGGCGCCACCGCCACCCAGCGCCTGCGCCGGATCATCATCCCGCTCATGAAGCCGGCGATCCTGGTGGCCGTCCTGTTCCGGACGCTCGACGCCTTCCGGATCTTCGACACCGTGTACGTGCAGACGCGCGGCGCCCAGAACACCGAGACGGTCTCGATCCTCGGCTACCAGACGCTGATCGGCCGCCTGAACCTCGGGCTCGGCTCCGCGGTGTCGGTGCTGATCTTCCTCTGCGTGATCATCATCGCCGCGCTCTTCGTGAAGGGCTTCGGCACCAGTCTCGCCCAGCAGCGAGGGGAGGCCTCGTGAACGACAACCGCAGCCCTCGGGACCGCGTGCTGTGGGGGTTCGGCATCGCGGCGGTGATCCTGTACGCCCTCGTGCCGGTGGCGTGGATCATCTCGCTGTCGCTCAAGCCGGCCGACGAGATCAGCCAAGGCGGCTTCTGGCCGAAGAACCCGTCGTTCGACAACTACACGAGCAGCGCCGGCGTCTTCGAGGACGAGCAGTTCCGTTCGGCGCTCTGGAACTCGTTGAGCATCGCCCTCATCTCGACGGTGCTCGCCGTGGTGCTCGCCACCTTCGCGGCCTACGCCATCGTGCGCCTCGACTTCCCGGGCAAGGTGCTGATCATGTCGGGCGCGCTGGCCATCGCCATGTTCCCCCCGGTCGCGATCATCGGCCCGCTGTTCAACATGTGGCGGTCGCTCGGCCTGTTCGACACCAAGGCCGGGCTCATCATCCCCTACATGACCTTCACGCTCCCCCTGGCGATCTGGACGCTGTCGGCGTTCTTCCGGGAGATCCCGTGGGACCTCGACAAGGCGGCGCGCGTCGACGGGGCCACGCCGTTCCAGGCCTTCCGCAAGGTCATCGCCCCGCTCGCCGCGCCGGGCATGTTCACCTCGGCGATCCTCGTCTTCATCTTCGCCTGGAACGACTTCTTGTTCGCCACGTCGCTCACCTCGACGAACCGGGCCCGCACCGTGCCCGCAGCCATCACGTTCTTCACCGGCTCGTCGCAGTTCGACTTCCCGACGGGTCAGATCGCCGCCGCCTCGGTGGTGGTCACCATCCCGATCATCGTCATGGTCCTGATCTTCCAACGCCGCATCGTCGCCGGGCTCACGTCCGGCGCGGTGAAGGGCTGACCCACCGGATGCCGCCCGTGCGGCGCAGCTAGGAGCGAGCAATGGCCGAGATCGTCCTCGACAAGGTGACGAAGCGCTACCCCGACGGCACCGTCGCGGTCCACGAGGCCGACTTCACCATCGGTGACGGTGAGTTCTTCATCCTCGTCGGGCCGTCCGGCTGCGGGAAGAGCACCCTGCTGAACATGATCGTGGGCCTGCAGGACATCTCCGAGGGCGAGCTCCGGGTCGACGGGAAGGTCGTGAACGACCTCGATCCGAAGGACCGCAACATGGCGATGGTCTTCCAGAGCTACGCCATCTATCCGCACATGACGGTGTGGGAGAACATCGCGTTCCCGCTGCGCATCAAGAAGACGCCGGAGGACGAGGTGAAGCGTCGCGTCGCCGAGGCGTCGAGGATCCTCGAGCTCGACGAGCTCCTCAAGCGCAAGCCGGCCAACCTCTCGGGCGGGCAGCGCCAGCGCGTCGCCATGGGCCGGGCGATCGTGCGCGACGAGACCGCGGCGTTCCTCATGGACGAGCCGCTGTCGAACCTCGACGCCAAGCTGCGGGTGCAGATGCGCACCGCCATCGCCAAGCTCCAGCAGAAGCTCGGCACCACCACCGTCTACGTCACCCACGACCAGACCGAGGCCCTGACCCTCGGCGACCGCGTGGCCGTGATGCGCAAGGGCTACGTCCAGCAGGTGGGCACGCCCCGCGAGCTCTACAACGAGCCCGACAACCTGTTCGTCGCCGGCTTCATCGGCTCACCGGCCATGAACCTGCTCCCCGCCCACCTCGAGGGCGACCGCCTCCACCTCCCGATGGTCGACTTCGCCACGCCCGAGAGCATGCGCCAGCGGTTGCGCGGCCGGCACTCCGACCGGCTCGTGGCCGGCATCCGCCCCGAGCACTTCGAGGACGCCGCCCTGGTGTCGGAGGAGGCACGCGGCCACGGCGCCACGTTCACCGCCCGCATCGACGTGATCGAGTGGATGGGCTCGGAGCTCTACGCCTACTTCACCGTCGACCAGGGCGAGGGGCGAGAGGAGCTCCAGGAGTACGCCGAGGACCTCGGCACCGTCGACTTCGCCAACGAGGGCGGCGCCCAGGTGGTGGCCCGGCTCGACGCCAACAGCACCGCGGCCGAGGGCCAGGAGCTCGAGCTCTGGCTCGACATGGATCGGGTCCACCTCTTCGACGCCCGGGACGGCCACAACCTCCAGAACCCCACCGGCACCACCGGCGAGGTGCCGGCCGTGTCGGCCACGGGCCCCGCACCAGGCGGCGCGGTCGCCGCTGCGCCGGCCTGAGGGGAGCGGGGCTACTCGACGCGGATGCTGTCGGCGGCCACCTCGAGGTGGTGGCCCTGGCGCCCGAGCTCGTCGGCCGACGGGCCGGGCGGGAGGCCGACGTCGGTGGCGTAGGTGGGCCCGTGGGCCGCGATCCGGCCCGTGAACGAGACCGTGGCGCCGGGATCCACGTCGACCGGTGACTCGGCGGCGCCCACGAGCTGCACCCACAGCCGGCCCCCGTCGTCGGCGGCGATCCAGAAGCCCTCGTCGGCCGGGACCTCGACCACCGGCACGGCTCCGGCATCGACCTGCTGGTCGACGGCGCCGGCGAGGCCCTCCGCCGAGGCGGGGACCGGTCCCTCCGCGGTGCTCACCCGGCCCGACGGCGTGGTGGTCGGGGGCGCGGTGGTCGGCGGCGCGGTCGCGGGCGGCGCGGTGGTCGTGGTGGTGACCGGTGCCGCCTGGGGCTCGGGCGGCGCATCGGGCCGCATCGTGAGGGCGGCGGCGCCGACGACGACCGCGGCGGTGGCGGTGGTGCCGAACGTGAGGGCGCGGCGGCCGAGCGACGACAGCCCCTTCCACCAGAACGCCAGCGCCGGCAGGAGGCCGACGGCGGGGCGGTGGACGCCGGTGGACGGGGCGACCAGGTCTGCACAGGTGGGGCAGCCCTCGACGTGGTCGTCGGCGTCGAGGCGGGCCTGCGCACGACGGTCGCCCGAGGAGAGCGCCACGAGGACCGGTCGGCACCGCTCGGTGGGCAGCTCGGTGCGGTGGCGGGCGAGCGTGTAGTCCACCCGCAGGCGGGAACGGGCTCGGGACAGGCCGAGGCGGACCGCCATCTCGCTGCGGCCGCTGCGCTCGGCCAGGGTGGCGATGCTCGTGCCCTCGACGTGGTGGGCCTCGAGCAGCTCACGATCGCGCTCGTCCATGGCGGCGAGGGCCTGCCGCATGGTCTCGGCCTCCTCGTCGTCGATCACGACGGTGTCGGGACCGTCGGGCTCGGAGCGGTCGAGCAGGCCGGCCTGGAGGCGGCGGTGGCGCATGGTCGTGCGGTGGTACGACGCCGCGGCGTTGCGGGCGGACCCGACGGCGTAGCGGGAGAGGTCCTCGGCGGTCATGCGCGTGGCCGGCTCGCTCAGGCGGACCAGCGTGTCGTGCACGAGGTCGTCGACGGCGGCGTCGGGCACCCGCCCGGCGATGACGCGGCGGACGATCGGTTCGATCACCACGAGGCGCCGTCCACCTGCGTCATCCACGTGGTCGCTCCTCTCGTGCTGGTCGTGTCGTCGGATCCGGGGGTCTGCGAAACCCCTCGGCTGCTCGTGCGTTCCAGGGGTGCTGCCCTCGATCCCTCCCGGAGACGGCGGTGCCCGTGGGCGCCGTGACCAGGAGGGCTCGGGGGCGGTACCTCCCCCCGACGAAAGGCACTACCCACATGCTGCTGGCCATCGAATTCAGTCGTGGCATCGAGGACGCGTGGAGCGACGTCGCCTCGTTCGTCCCGAAGCTGTTCGGCTTCCTGATCATCCTGGTGATCGGCTACCTGATCGTGAAGGCGATCAGCAAGGTCGTCGACGCAGCCCTCGAGCGGGTCGGCTTCGACAAGGCCGTGGAGCGTGGCGGCATCAAGAAGGCCCTCGACAAGTCGCAGTACGACGCCAGCGACATCCTCGCCAAGGTCATCTTCTACGCCCTGTTCCTGATCGTGCTGCAGATGGCGTTCGGCGTGTTCGGCGACAACCCCATCAGCGACATGCTCGCCAGCGTCATCTCCTACCTGCCGAAGGTCATCGCCGCCATCATCATCGTGGTCATCGGCGCGGCGATCGCCGCCGCCGCGAAGGACCTGATCGAGGCCGCCCTCGGCGCCATGGACTTCGGCAAGACGATCGCCACCGCCGTCTCGGCCGCGATCCTCGTCACCGCCGTCTTCATGGCCCTCAACCAGCTCCAGATCGCCACCGACATCGTCAACGGCCTCTTCTACGCCCTCCTGGCCATCGTGGTCGGCTCGACGGTGATCGCCGTCGGCGGCGGCGGCATCAAGCCGATGCAGCAGCGCTGGGAGCGGTCGCTGGGCCAGTACGACCGCCAGAAGGCCCAGCTCCAGCAGCAGTCCGGGACCGCCGGTGACCGCATGGCCCAGCAGGCGCAGCAGCGCACCGAGCAGGCCAAGGCCGCCACCCAGGGCACGACGCAGACCACGACCCAGACCACCACGCCCGGCGAGCCCCCCACCGCCGGCGGCGCCGTCCGGGCCTGATCCGAAGCCTCACCGACCCCCCCAACCAAGGAGCACCACCATGAGCACGAACCAGACCAGCTGGGACGACTGGATCGGCGCCGACGTCGTCGGCGACGACGGCGGCAAGATCGGCACCCTCCAGAACGTCTACATGGACCGCGAGACCGGCCAGCCCGAGTGGCTGCTGGTCAAGACCGGCCTCCTCGGCTCGAAGAGCAGCTTCGTGCCGCTCGCCGGCGCCGACGCCGCCGGCGACGACCTGCGCGTGCCCTACGGCAAGGACAAGGTGAAGGACGCCCCCCACGTCGACGACGACGACGGCTACCTCCCGCCCGAGGACGAGCAGACGCTGTACACGTACTACGGCCGCTCGGACTACAAGGCGTGGAGCGACACCGATCGGGACATCACCGAGGGCACCGATGCCGAGGGGACCGTCGGCCACGACACGAGCGGCCCGGCCACCGACGAGGCCATGACGCGCTCCGAGGAGGAGCTCGCCGTCGGCACCCGCCAGAAGGAGGCCGGCCGTGTGCGCCTCCGCAAGTACGTGGTGACCGAGAACGTGACCACGACGGTGCCGGTGCGCAAGGAGAAGGTGCGCCTCGAGCGCGAGCCCATCACCGAGGCCAACGCCGGCAAGGCCATGGCCGGCCCCGCCATCTCCGAGGAGGAGCACGAGGTCGTGCTCAACGAGGAGGAGGTCGTCGTGTCGAAGGAGGCCGTGCCGAAGGAGCGCGTCCGCCTCGACAAGGAGTCGGTGGTCGAGAACCAGGCCGTGAGCGACGAGGTCCGCAAGGAGCGGATCGAGGTCGAGTGCGACGGGGAGGTGGACCGATGACGGCCCGCAACCCCCAGGGCACCACCCGTGGCGCGTACGCCACCCGGCCGCCCCGCAAGTCGCCGCTCGGCTGGATCGTCCCCGTGGGGCTGCTCCTCCTGCTGGCCCTCGCCGCCCTCGTGGCGCTCATCCTCCTGAACGCCAACGACGAGGGCGACGACCCGGGCGTGGACATCCAGGACGATCCCCAGGCGGTCCAGGTGTGGGAGCCCGGGATCGCCGCCTAGATCGGGCATCGCCGCCCACGTCGTCGGCACCCGGTCCGCTCTCGGGAGCGGCGGGCCGGGTGCTGCGGCGACGACTCGTGGGAGCCCCGCCGGTGTTCTGACCGGTCGCCGGCGGGGCTTCCTCCTTCAGAAGCGGGCCAGGTCGAGCACCCGCTCGGCCAGCGCCCGATCGCCGATGACGTCGAGCCCGTCGAGCGGGCGCCGGCGCCAGAGCGTGAGCAGCAGGACCTCCGCCGGGCCGCGAAGGGCGGTGTCGCCCTTGGCGTGCGTCGTCGCCACCTCGACGCCGTCGCCGGTGAACGTCACGAGCCACTCGGCCCCGTCCGGCGGGGCGGGATCGTCGGTCCCGTGGACGTGGATGGTCCGTCCGGTCAGGTCGTCCGGGAAGTCGCCGTTGCGCTGCTGCCAGCGGGTGGCGAGGAAGAAGCCGGCCCACTCGTCGATGCCGTCGCTGGCCCCGTCCACGGCGAGCGGCTCGGGTGCCGGACCGCCGGCGGCGTGGACGGCGTCGGCGGCGTCCACCCGGTGGACGGCGACCTCCTGGGCCTGTCGCCGGTACCAGAACCGGGCGTCGGCCGGGCCGGCGAAGGTGGTCACCGGCTCGTCGGGTGCCCGCCGCTCCAGCTCCGCGATGACCCCGTCGAGTGCCTCCCGGTACGCCGGGACGCACGCCGGCCCGCGGGGCATGCCGGGGAGGTCGGC
The DNA here is from genome assembly GCA_036263575.1 of Aquihabitans sp. Taxonomy (GTDB): domain Bacteria; phylum Actinomycetota; class Acidimicrobiia; order Acidimicrobiales; family Iamiaceae; genus Aquihabitans. Next base: position 8,146 of record DATAGR010000172.1, read on the forward strand.
GGCCGCCTCGCCGCCCGGCCCGGCGGCGAGGGTGGCCGCGACCCACTGGTGGACCTTGCCGGTGTGGCGCAGCACGCGCTCCACCGTCCAGTCGGGGAGGCTCGGGACGGGGGCGTCGAGGGCGTCGACCGGCATCGCGGCCAGGCGGCCGCCCTCGAGGCGGAGGAGCTCCAGGTGGCGTGCGGGGTCCATGGCCGCAGTCTGCCGCGGCGCTCAGAGCGTCGAGAGGCCGCCGTCGACGGCGAGCACCTGGCCGGTGATGTAGCTGGCCTCGGGGCTGAGGAGGAACGTGACCGGCGCCGCCACCTCCCACGCCGTGCCCTGCCGGCCCAGCGCGACGGGCGCCTTGGTGCGGCTCGGCCGCCCGTCGGTGGCCAGCCGGCCGAGCGGCGTGTCGATGAGGCCGGGCGCCACGACGTTGGCGCGGATCGCCCGGCGAGCACCCTCGAACGCCACGTGGCGGCCGAGACCGGCGAGGGCCGCCTTCGACGCGTCGTAGGCGGGGATGCGGCTGCCCGGGCGCAGGCCGGCGACCGAGGAGATGAACACGATCGCCGAGCCGTCGGCGAGCACGGGGAGGGCGGCCTTGCAGACCAGGAAGTGGGCGCGCAGGTTGACGTCGAGCACTGCGTCCCATGCCGCCACCGAGGTGCCGCCGAGCCAGGAGCCGGCACCGATGCCGACGTTGAGCACCAGCCCGTCGAGGCCGTCGAGCAGGCGAGCGGCCTCGTCGACGAGCGTCGAGCAGGCCGCCTCGTCGGCGACG
>DATAGR010000173.1:0-3303 GCA_036263575.1 Aquihabitans sp.
GCGCTCGCTGGCGCCAGGTCAGTAGCGCACGCAGAGCCAGACGACCTTGCCGCCGTCGGCGTGGCGGTCGACGCCCCATTCGGTCGACCAGGAGTCGACGATGCGCAGCCCGTTGCCGCCCACGCGCGTGGGGTCGACGTCGCGCAGCACCGGCAGGCCGGCGCCCTGGTCGGCGACCTCGACCCGAACCGAGTCGTCGGCGGTGGTGATCGTGACCGCCCCGTCCGAGGCGGTGTGCACGAGCACGTTGGTGGCCAGCTCGCTCACCATGAGCGCGGTGTCGTCGATGCGCTCGGCGTCCAGCGGCGTGCGGGCCCCGAGCTCGGCCACGAGCCACGAGCGCAGCTCGCGGACCGCGGCTGCGTCGCGCCGGAGGACCTGTGTGGCTGTCGTGTGCTGCATCGGTGGCGACCTCGTCCGGATGACCGCCCGGCGGCACTACCCGTGCCGCTGGCCGATCAGCCATGTGGGCGACAAATTAGGTCGTTCGGCCCAGGAGCACCGCCATGCTCGGGCCGCCGCACGCGAGCGGCGGCCGCCCCAGCGGCCTGCGCTCAGCGGATGAGGGTGGCGGCGGGGGGCGGCAGGAGGACCGCGGTGTTCGGGTCGGGCGCCAGCTCGAGGATCGAGCCGCCCGTGACCGTCAGGCGGTAGGAGATGAACTGGGCGTTCTGCTGGCCCCAGTTGCCGCCGCCGCTCAGCGAGAGGTCGTTGGCGAACGGGGTGAAGAACGTCCCGCTCAGGGCGACGCCGGCCCCGCCGGAGATGTTGAAGGCGCCGGGCGACTCGGCCCAGAGCGAGAGGCCGGCGAAGGGCCCCTCGATCGGCGCCGACCACTTCGGGGGCGCACCGCCGGTGGCCTTCACGACGGAGTTGCCGCCGAGGTAGACGACCGTCTGCTTGCCGTTGAACGTGCCGCCGCCGAGGTTCCAGTCCCCGCCCCGGACGTAGATGAAGCTCGCCCGGGCGCTCGACTGGCCGATGCACGGCGCCGAGGTGCTGGGCGGGGTGCACGTCAACGGGAGGTGGCTCGTCGGGTTGTTGGCGTTGACGTTCAGGGCGGCGCCGCTGTTGAGCTTGATGCCCCCGTCGAAGATCACGTTGCCGCCGGTGATGTTCACGGTGGTCCCGTTGGTCATCGACAGGCCGCCCGGGCAGTCGACCCACCAGTTGCCCGTGGCGGTGATCGTGCCGCTGGGGCTGCACCCGTGGGCGGTGCTCCACCGCTGGAAGCCGGTCGGTGCGCCGCTCGTGCCGATCGCCGCCTTGAGCTTGTCGATGTAGGGCTCGCGCGTGCTGGTCGACGGGCACGGCGCCACCACGACCCCGAAGTAGTTGGGGTACGAGGCCTTGCAGTTCCAGAGCCAGTCCACCGGCGCACGCGTGGCCCGCTCGGGCGAGGGGATGGGCTGCGGCAGCACCTGCGACCCGACCTGCGACTGCTGGCAGGCGAACGTGCCGGTGCAGGTGGTCGAGCTCCACGGCATGGCGTGCAGCGAGATCTCCCCCCGCTGGCCGGGGTTGCCGGTGAGCGGGACGGCGCGGATCTGGGTGCCGGTGCCGCCGGCGTCCATGGTGGTCTTGGTGCTGCTGCAGCCCGAGGTGCCGTCGGAGTCGAGGGTGATGACGCCGGGGATGGGCGGGCTCGACGTGGCGTTGCCGGCGGTCACCCTCGACCCGCCCTGCACCGACAGGACGACGCAGCCCACGGGATCGAGGAGCCAGAGCGCCGGCACGAGGCGGGTCTGGGACTTGCCGCCGCGCACCGTGGCGCTGCGGGTGATCGTGTAGCCGTCGCGACCGAGGATGCCACCGAAGAACGACGGCTGGGTGGAGGTGAGCGACACCTTGATGCGCTCGCATGCCAGGCCGTCGACCTTCCCGGCGCCGAACGTGCTGTCGGCGATCTCGCCGTCGGGGATCGGGAACTTGACCGTGAGGCGGTAGGCGCCCGACGTGCCGGTCCCGACCGCCTGCGTCGTGCCGCCGCCGCTGCACGTGGTGGAGCCGAAGCCGGCGCAGATCGAGTTGCCGTTGAGGCCCGAGCCGAGGCCGGCGTTGGTGTTCACGTACGTGACGATGGCCTTGCACGCCTCCACGTACTCCTTGTTGGCGAGGCCCTCGCTGGCGGCGAGGGCGGCCAGGTCGGCGCTGGACTGGTCGAAGCCTGCGCCGCCCCGGACGTAGCCGAGGTCGACCACGATGGCCACCAGGATGAGCACCGCGACCATCGCCGCGGCCACGACGGCGAGCACGACGCCGCGCTCGTCGCGTCGTCCCGGCACGGTGGCGGGGCGGTGGGCGTGGTGGCCGACCACGGTCAGGCCTCCAGCTTCGAGGTCGCCTTGGCCGTCACGTTGACCGGGATGCGGGTGAGGACGGCCTGGATCTCGTCCGAGAACGTGATGACGACCTGCACCCGCCGGCCGGTGTCGGCGCTCTGGTCGGCGTAGCAGGGGAGCGTGCCGCCCTTGGTCGTGTGGGCGCTCGAGATGGCGGTGGGCGCCGTGCCCGAGCCCGAGACCAGCGCCACGCACACGTTGCTGGCGGTCACGGTGCCGCTGGCGCGGGAGACGGCCACCGAGCGGACCTGCTGGGCCCACGTGCGGCCGGCGCACAGCGTCGTGGGGATGCACTGGTCGAACGCCACGGTCGCCCCGTAGCGGGCGCCCTCGCGGCTGGCCTGGGTGATGGTCGCCCGGCGGTTCATCACCATGCCGCCGCTGAACATGCCGAAGAGCAGCATGGCCAGGACGGGGAACACGATCGCGAACTCGACGATCACCGCGCCGCGCTCGTGGCCGCGCTCGCGCAGCCACCGCGCAGGGGCGTGCGGCGGTCGGGTCCGGAGGGCCTCGGCGTTCGGGATCATCGTCCGGCTCCTGGCTGGCCGCCGTCGACGGACCGATCGGGCTGGTTGGCGGGGGGCGTCGGCGTGGTGCGGGGCCGGGTCGTGGGCGTGGGCGGCGTGGGCCGGGGGCGGCTGGTCGGCGTGGTCGACGGCGGTGTCGGCCGCGGCCGGGTGGTCGGCGTGGTGGACGGCGGCGTCGGGCGAGGCGGCTGGGTCGGACGCGTCGGCGTGGTCGACGGCGGGGTGGGCCGAGTGGGCGGCGTGGGTCGCGTCGGGGTGGTCGACGGAGGGGTGGGCCGCTGCGGCCGGTTCGGCTGGGTCGGTCGGGTCGGCGTCACCGGGTCGGCGGGGGTCGCCGGCTCGGCCGGGTTGCCCGGACCGCCGGGCGTCGCCGGCTCGGCGGGGGTCGTCGGGCGACCGTCGGGTCCGGTCGGCCGGCCACCGGGGCCGGC
>DATAGR010000174.1:0-2533 GCA_036263575.1 Aquihabitans sp.
GAAGGCGATCGACGACCTGTCGGAGGACGACGTCGAGTGCGTCACGCTGATGGTGTCCGAGCTCGCCTCGAACAGCATCCGCCACGCCGGGTCGCCGTTCGAGCTCGCCGTCACGCGCGACGACGCCGCCGTGCGCGTCGAGATCACCGACGACGGCGCCGGTCGTCCCGAGGTCCGCCACGCCGCGCCCAGCGCGACCTCGGGCCGGGGCCTCCACATCGTCGACCTCCTCGCCGACGACTGGGGCGTGGACGACCTCGACGAGGACGGCAAGACGGTGTGGTTCACCTACACCGCCACCGGCACCTGATCTCGGGCCCGGTGTACCTTCGCCGCCGATCGGTCCGACGTGGAGGTCAGCAGGTGCTCCAGGAGTTCAAGCGGTTCCTCCTGCGGGGGAACGTCATCGACCTCGCCATCGCCGTGGTCATCGGCGCGGCGTTCAAGGCGGTCGTCGACGCCTTCGTCGAGTTCATCGTCATGCCGACCATCGGCATCGTCGGCGGTGAGCCGTCCTTCGACGCCTACCTCCTCACGGTCAACGGCAGCGAGATCCGCTGGGGCTCGTTCGTCACCGAGCTCGTGTCGTTCGCGATCATCGCCGCCGCCCTCTTCGTGTTCGTGAAGTCCTTCGAGCGGCTGCAGCACCTCCGGCACGCCGTGACCGACGTGCCCGCGGAGGCGCCGCCGCTGACCGTCAGCGAGCAGCTCCTGGTGGAGATCCGCGACGCCGTGCAGGCGCCGGGCTCGCCGCCGGCGCGCTGAGCGCCCGCTTGCGGTCCCGCCGGCCGCTGGCTAGACCGCAGGCATCGACGGGCCGGGTGGCCCGCTCCCGGGGGGGAACATGACGACACGACGAACCGTCGCCGGCGCCGCCGCGCTCGTGCTGGCGGCCACGCTGCTCGGCGCGTGCCAGCCGGCCCGACCGGCCACCGGACCGGGGTCGAAGGCGGCGTACATCGCCACCAGCGCCACGACCACCGACACGGGGAGCGGCACGGCCGGCACGCGGGCGTACACGTTCGTGCCGAACCAGCTGAAGGGCGGCTCGAAGGCGCCGGTCGTGGTGCTCCTCCACGGCTTCCAGCTGCTGGCGCCCGACATCTACCAGGGCCTCGTCGACCACCTGACCCGCCAGGGGAACATCGTCGTCTTCCCCGCCTACAACAAGGGCGGGTTCGGCATCGTCGGCGACACCGACCAGAACGCCATGCTGGCCCGCGCGGTCGCGTCGACCAACGCCGCCGTGGACGCCCTGGGCGCCAAGGCCGACCGGTCCCGGGTCTACCTGTTCGGCCACTCGCTCGGTGGCCTGGTGGCGTCCTCGTGGACGGCGGCGGGCGGCGTCGCCCCTGCGGGCATCGTGCTCGCCAACCCGTCGACCGACGCCGGCGCCGGCATCCCCGCCTTCGTCCGGGGGCTCGTGACCGTGACGCCGATCCCCTGGCGCACGCTCGCCCCGCAGACCACGGCGCCGACCGTCATCCTCACGGGCGCCGGCGACACCATCGCCCCGCCGGCCCAGGCGACGGCCCTCCACGACGTCCTCACCGGTGCGCCGTCTCGCGCCGTGTACCGCCTCCAGGGCGACGCCCACCAGCAGCCGGCCATCCAGGCCGACCACATGGCGCCCATCCAGGACCAGGGCATCGTCCCCGACGCCATCATGGCCGCCTTCGGCGGTGACGCCGAGGAGGACACGGCGGACTGGCGCTTCTACTGGTCGGCCCTCGACCAGCTCATGGCCGGCGACGCGACGCCGTCGTTCGCCATGGGCGCCTGGGGCGACGGCGTCGCGGTGCTCCCGGTCCAGCAGGTGCGCTGACCCGCCGGGCGACCCGGAGCCCTGCGTCAGTCGGGCGCGGCCGCTCGGACGGGGTGGCGGCTCTCGCGCCGGGCGAGGAGGAGGGCGGCGCCGACGGCGGCGCCCACGAGGAACACGGCGTCGACGGCGGCCCGGTGCCGGGTGGAGCCGTGGGTCGCAGCCACGCCGGCCAGCCAGAGAGCCACGGCGACGCCGAGCGGGACGAGGCGGCGGCGGTCGGCGACGCCGGCCAGCAGGGTGGCCAGGCGCCCCCGGCGCCGCAGCGTCGCCACCACGGCGAGGGCGAAGGCGGGCAGGACGACGACGAGGTGGAACCAACGGCCGGTCACCTCCCAGCCCACGATCCGCCCCTCGGCGACCTCGAGGCGGGTCTGGTCGGGCGACCACCACAGGCCGAGCCCCCGGGCCAGGCGGAACGGCACGGCCCCGGCCACCTGGAGCGGGTGGCGTCGGATCTCGAAGAAGGCGGCGTGGCGCTGCTCGGACTGCAGCTGCGCCTCGAGGTTCGGCCCGAGCTGGAGGGGGATCCGCTCCTGCTGGCGGGGCAGGCGCTCGTGGGCGTAGATCACGGAGCGCTGGTCGGGCGGGATGCGCCCGAGCCACACCCGCTCGAGGCACGTCCGGCTCCAGTGGCCGATCGCCTCGCCGGACCACGTCACGTCGCAGTTGGCCCCGGCGACGGCGGAGGCGGCGTTCGTCGACACCAGC
>DATAGR010000175.1:0-4407 GCA_036263575.1 Aquihabitans sp.
GGACGAGCGTCGCGACGGTGACGGGGACCCAGACCTGCTGGGCCCGGCGGTCGATCTGGGCGGCGAGCTGGCGGTGGACCTCGCGCCGGATGGTGCGGGCCTCCTCGGCGATGAGGCGTCCGAGGTCGCCGGTGTCCCGGTTCAGGGCCAGGACGCTGACGAGCCGGTGGACGGCGGGCACGTCGGCGAGGTCCGCCCACTCGCGGAGCGCCTCGGCCTCGCTCAGCCCCTGGCGCACCCGCCGGCCGACCCGGGCGAGGTCCTGGGCGCACGCCCCGGTGCCACGCTCGCTGATGCGCGCGAGGGCGGCGCCGAGGGAGTACCCCGCCGAGAGCAACATGCCGATCTGCTCGGCCACCACGGGCAGCTCCAGGAACAGCCGGCGCTGCCAGGCGGCCGACGCCGCCGCGACCTGCTGCTCGACCGCCAGGAAGGCGAGGAGCGGGCTGCCCATCACGAGCAGGAAGCCGATGACCGGTGTCGGGGTGGTGGCCGAGGTGACGGCTGCGGCGACGCCGAAGGCGGCGCCCGCCCACCCGAGCTGCCGGACCCGTTGGGCGGCGGGGTCGAGGGGGCTGTGCACGCGCGCCAGCCGGGTGGCCAGCGCCTCGTGGACGCCGAAGAGCCGGCCGAGGCGCTCGCCGATCGCCGAGGCGAGCGGCGCGATGACCTCCCGGAACGAGTCGACCGAGAGGATCCCGCCGCGCGCCGGGGCCCGCCAGCCGCCGGGGACGTAGGGCCGCAGCCGCTCCTCGAGTGGGCGCCGGGCGCACCAGCGGACCTCCGCGAGGAGCAGGGTGGCGCCGCCCCAGAAGGCCAGGCCGAGCGGGACGAGCCACCTGGTCATGCGTCGAACACCCGATCCTCCTCGGGGATCTGCATGATGCGACCCGCCCACCACCAGCAGGCGAGCACGAGCGCCATGCCGACGACCACCGCGACCTGGCCCTGCGGCTCCCGGTAGGCCGATCGGCCGTTGCCGACCGACATGCCGGCCACCGCCATGCCCAGCGGCACGATCAGCACGAACCGCCGGGCGAAGCGCACCCCGGCCTGCTGCGCACGTGCGTCCTTGCGGCCCTGGAGGTCCTCGATGCGGTCGTCGACCAGCGCCTCGAGCCGGCGGTCGAGGTCGGCGCCCCCGGCCTCGTGGGCCACGAGCAGCGTCTCGCAGGCGGCGTCGGCCGTCGGATCGGCCAGCCGTGCCTTCAGCACCGCGGTCGTCCGCGCGAAGTCGGTCGTGATCAGCCACTCGCGGTGGGCGGCGTCGAAGGCGCCGTGCAGCTCCTGGGGACCCCGCCGCCCGGCTTCGAGGAGCGCCTGGGGGATGGACCGCCCGACGGCGCCGGTCAGGATGCGGATCTCCTCGATGATGCGGGGCCAGGCCTCCTGCGCTCGCTCACGGCGCCGGCGGCGCCGGTTGCGGAAGATGGCGATCGGGCACGTCCCGGCGAAGACGCCGGCCACCAGCGCCGGCAGGGCGGCGCCGAAGACGGCGTAGGCGACCAGGCCGCCGACCACGGCGAGCACCGCACCGACGGCGACGAACTCGCGGGGCTCGACGTCCTCCAGGCCGGCCTGCACCAGCCACCGCCGGAGGGCGTCCCTCGGTGTGGTGCGGCGCTCGATCGTCGGCCCCGGCTGCAGGCCGGTCCACCCCATCGCCAGGGCGGACCACAGGAGGTGCACGCCGTAGGCCCCGACGAGCGCGAGCGCGACCGGCGTCACGACGTCGCCGCCGTGCGCGCCGCCGCTGGGACGCCCGTCGAGGGGTCGAGGAGGCCGTGGAGGTCGACGCCGCCGGCCCGGAGCAGGTGCTGGAGGCGGATCGGGACCTGGCCGGTCCACTCCAGCGGTGAACCCGGTGCGGCCCGCACGAAGATCGGCGTCACCGTGAACTGCGTCGCCTCGACGCCACCGGCCAGGTCCTCGACGGCGACGACCTCCGTCACCCGTGGCCCGGCCGGGGTGCGGGCGCAGTGCACCACGACGTCGACGGCCTCGGCGACGAGGGTGTTCAGCGCCGACATCGGCAGGTCGCCGTCGGCGAGCTGGCAGATGAAGCGGAGACGGGTCAGCGCCTGGCGCGCGGAGCCGGCGTGGATCGTGGTGAACCCCTTGACGCCCGACGACAGCGTCAACAGCAGCGGGAGGGCTTCGCGATCGCGGACCTCGCCGACGATCGCCACGTCGGGCGCCATCCGGAGGAAGCCGGCGACGAGGCGCCGGAGATCGATCGCCGGGCGGTCGGCGCGCGCCGGGCGCGTCTGCATGCTGGCCACGTTGGCCACGGGGACGTCGGCCTCGAAGACCTCCTCGGCGACCACGACGCGCAGCGACGGGTCGAGCTCGGCGCAGCAGCACGACAGCATGGTCGTCTTGCCCGAGCCGGGCGCGCCGGCGAACACCATCGTGGCCTTGGCCCGGACGCACGCCCCGAGGAAGCGCGCCACCGACCGGTCCAACATGTCGCGGGCGACGAGCTGGTCGAGGTCGTGGAACGCGACGCTGGCGAACTTGCGGATGTTCACCACGACGTGGCCGCCCCGACCGATGTCGCCGTGGACGATGTGGAGGCGGGAGCCATCGTCGAGCTGCGCATCCTGCAGGCCCTCGGTGGGGTCGAGCTTGCGATGGGCGGTCGACGCGTCGTCGAGGATCTTGGTCAGGGTCCGGACGACGTGGGCGTCGTCGTGGAAGACCTCGTCGTGGTAGCCGCTGGGCCCGCGGTGGCGCTTGACGAAGATCTCGGTGGGCGCGTTGATCATGATCTCCCACACGTCGTCGTCGGCGAGCAGCGGGGCGAGCGGGCCGTAGCCCGTGAGGTTGCGCACCGCCCGCTCGACCATCGTCCGCGGGTCGGGGAGGTCGAAGGCGTGGAGGCCGCGCTTGTGGTCGGCCGACCAGCGCGCCACCTCGGCCTCGACCAGGGAGCGCAGCGCCGATGGGTCGCGGTCGGTGTCGAGCGCGAGGTCGCGCGCCCGCACCTGCACCTGCTGCTCGATGACCTCCAGCGGGGATCGCTCGACCATCACGCGTCGTCCTCGTCCGGGGCCCAACGGCCGAGCGATCCGGGGAGCACAGGCACCGGCTCCTCGGTGGCGAGTGGGTCGTCGAGGCCGGGCAGCCGGTCGAGCAGCAGCCGCACCGCGTCGGCGGTGGGGCGGACGAGGGTGCTCGGGAAGCGGCTCAGGTCCCGGTGGAGGCGGTCGACGTGGCGTCGCTCGACGATGTAGACGGGGCCGACGTGCGCATCGGCGTCGCCTCGGCCGACGCGCGTGAGCTCGGCGAGAGCACCCGTCAGCTCGGCCCGAGCGCGAGCGGCGCGCGGCGCCCGGTTCACGACGACGAGCGTCCGGGAACCGGCCACGCCGTGCCGTCGGAGGTCGTCGAGCAGCGTCACCGCGCCGTGGATCCCGGTGGTGGTCGGTGTGGCGACGACCACGACCACATCGGCCCGGCGGACGGTCGTGCGGGCCACGAGGTTGCGGTCCTCGATGTCGAACGAGCCGGTCTCGGCCTCGCCCTCGAGGTCGGCGTCGGTGTCGGTCACGACGACGCGTGCGGAACGTCTAAGGCCCTCGAGGGCGGCCTCGTAAGCGCGGCGTCGGACGCTGACCCAGTCCCTCGGGCGGCGCAGGCCGAGGAGCAGCCGGTAGCCGCGCTCGGGCACGTCGAAGGTGAGCCGGCGGTGCTGGTCGATGGTCGGGCGGCCGCTGCGATGCGCCTCCACGAGCTCCTGCAGCCCGGGGACGACGTCGCGCGCGTCGTGCAGCAGCGCCTGGTGGGCGTGGCGGGCCAGGTCGGCGAGGATGACGTCGCGGCCGTACCGCGCGTCGTCGGCCAGGCCCTGGGCCAGGGCGGCGGCGAGGGTGGAGACCCCGGACCCGGACCTCCCGGTGACGGCGACGAGCCGCCCGCGCCAGGTCGCGCTGGGCAGCGGCGCGGCGTCGACACCCGGCGTGTCGTCGCCGAGACCGACCGGCGCGCTGTGTGCCTCGAGCGCCTCGACGAGGGCGCCGGGATCGAGCGGTTCGGCGAGGCGCGCCGCGGCGCCGAGGGACGGCCAGTCCGGACCGTCGGACGGGCCGACGACGAGGGGTGCGATGCGCTGGTCGGCGAGGGTGGCGAGGAGGTCTCGATCCACGGCCGGCAGGCGCCCGTCGACGAGCGCAGCCGAGAACCGACGGCCGCTCGCCACGCGCGCCCGGAGCTCCTCGACCGACACGCACTTCACGAAGTCGATCGGGACGGTGCCGAGGGTGGACCAGCGGGCGACCTCGGTGAACCACGCCGAGCGGACGTGGGCCAGGCCGATGACGACGAAGCGCTCCACGATCAGCCCCCGTCCCGGGCACGCGGTGCCGTCGTGGCCGGTGCGGTCGTGGTGGACCTGGACGCCGACGT
>DATAGR010000176.1:0-5884 GCA_036263575.1 Aquihabitans sp.
TCGACGGCTCCGGCACCAACCCGATGGACGACGTGGTCGACGGCGGCCCCGGCGACGACTTCCTCGTCGGCAGCGCCGGCAACGACACCCTCACCGACCTCGTGGGCGCCAACACCTTCTACGCCGGCACCGGCAACGACACCCTCACCACGGGCCCCGGCTCGGACGAGGTGCGCGGCGACGCCGGCGACGACACCATCAAGGACGGTGGCAACGACGGCCGGGCCCGCCCCGGGTGGCCTGCCAGCCAGTTCATCTGGGGCGAGGACGGCACCGACACCATCACGATGACCGGCACCAGCACCGTCGAGGACGACGTGACCGGCGGCGCCATGGACGACGTCATCACGACCGCCGGCGGCCCGCAGAGCATCGGTGGCGGCCCCGGCGACGACATCATCGACTCGGGTGACGGCGACGACCGCCTCCGCGGCGAGACGGGCAACGACACGCTCCGCTCGGGCGCCGGCGACGACTACCTCACCGGTGGGGACGGCACCAACACCTACTTCGGTGGCACCGGCGCCGACGAGATCGACGGCGGCCCCGGCGAGGACATCGTCAGCTACCTCGACCGCAACGCCCCGGTGAACATCACGATCGGCGGCGTGAACTCCTCCGACGACGGCAACGCCACCGACGGCTCGCTCACCATCGTCGGCAAGCGTGACGACCTCGACTACCAGGTCGACCACGTCATCGGGACGTCCTTCGACGACACGATCAAGATCATCGACTCGGCCAACCTCGAGATCTTCCGGTTCGAGGGCCGGGGCGGCCGTGACACGTTCGTCGGCAACATCGACCGCTCGTTCGTCGAGGGTGGCGACGGCGACGACACGCTGCTCGGCAGCACGGTCGTCGACACCATCGACGGCGGGGCCGGCAACGACCTCATCGCCGGCGGCACCGGTGCCGACGTCGAGCGCGGCGGCGCCGGCAACGACCGGTTCGACCAGGGCACGGCCGTCGACGGCGGCGACGCCATCTCCGGCGGCACCGACATCGACGTCGTCGACTGGTCGGCCCGCCCGACCACGGCGCCCATCACGTTCACGCCCGGCACCACCGCCGACGACGGCGCAGCCGGCGAGGCGGACAACGTCGACGCCACCACCGAGTCGCACCGGGCCCCCGGCGCAACCGGCACCGTGGCGCCCACGGTCACCCTCACCCCGGCCAAGACCACCGTCACCGCCGGCGACACCTCGAACGTGACCGTGGCCGTGTCCGGCACCGCCGGCGCCCCCACCGGCTCGGTCGAGCTGACCGAGAACGGCCAGCGCCTCGCCACGGTCGCCGTGGCCACCAACGGCCAGGCCGTCATCCCGACCCGCCTGCTCACGGCCGGCGACCGCACCATCGGCGCCCGCTACCTCGGCGACAGCCGCTACCGGGCGGCCAACGCCACCTCGGCCACCGTCACCGTCACCAAGGTGAACACGTTCGTGGCGGTCTCGCCCCTCAACTCGCCGACCAAGGTCGGCGCCCAGACCAAGCTGAAGGTGACGGTCCTCCCGGCCGTCGGCAACCTGCAGCCGTCCGGCACCGTCACGGTGTTCGAGGGCACGACGAACCTCCAGTCGTTCTCCATCACCGACGGCCGGGGCGACCTCACGCTCGCCACCGCCCTCACGCTCGGCCGCCACGACCTGACGGTCCGCTGGAACGGCGACTGGGGCTCCGAGGTCTCCACCTCGGCGGTCGTGCCGGTGCTGGTCACCGCCGACGGCGCCGCCCCGGCTCCCGGCCTGGCCGTCACCACCACGCCGGCCGCCCCCACGGCGGACGCCGCCCTCGCGGTCAAGGCCACCCTCTCCCCCGCCGCGGGCGCCACCGTGCCGGCCGGGACGGTGACCTTCGCCGCCACGGGCACCAGCCCCGTCCGCCCCGCCGTCACCCTCGGCACCGCCGACGTCGCCGGCACGGCGGCCACGCTGAACCTGCCGGGCAGCCTGCCCGGCGGCACCTACCGGGTCACGGCCACCTACACGCCCGCACCGGGCGCCGTCGCCAACCCCGGGGCCACCGCGACCGCGATGGTCACCGTCGGCCGGCCCAGCACCGCCACGGCGCTGGTGAGCAGCCTCAACCCGGCCAAGCCGGAGGACAACGTGACCTTCACGGCCACCGTCACCCGCACCACCGGGACCGGCGTCCCGACCGGGCGCGTCACCTTCCTCGACGGCACCGTCGAGCTGGGCTCGTCGCCGCTCGGCACCGACGGCAAGGCCACGCTGACCCGTGCCCTCTTGTCGGGCACCCACCAGGTCACGGCCCGCTACGACGGCTCCGACGCCCTGGCCCCGTCCACCTCCCCGGTGGTCGCCCAGGTCGTCAGCGGCACCACCACCCCGTTGGTGGGCACCACCACGGCCGTCGTCCGCACCGGCACCAACCTGGTCGCCACGGTCACGCCCGCCTCGGGCACGGCCACCGGCTCCGTCCGGTTCACCGTCGACGGCACCACCCTCGCCACGGTGGCCCTGAGCACCACGGCGCCCTCCACCGCCTCCACGCCGGTCCCGGCGTTGGCGCCGGGCGCCCACCAGGTGACGGCGAGCTACCTCGGCTCCGCCACCCACGCGGGCTCGACCTCGGGCACCCTGGCTGTCGACGTGCCCAAGGTGGCCAGCACGACCACGCTCACCCGCAACGGGAACAGCGTGGTCGCCACGGTGGCCTCCGCCTCGGGCACGCCCACGGGCTCGGTGACCTTCACCCTCGACGGCACGGCCGGCACCCCGGTCGGCCTCGTCGGCGGCGCCGCCACCTACACGCTGCCGGCCCTGGCCGACGGCCAACACACGCTGACCGCGGCCTACGGCGGCTCGGCCACCCACCTCGGGTCCACCTCGGCCCCGCTGGCCATCCCGGTCGGCGTGCCGGCCCCGTCCGCCCCGGGCACCCCGGTGGTGCGCGAGGCGAGCCGGACCACGGCCACCATCGCCTGGACGGCCCCGGCCACCGGTGCCCCCACCGGCTACCAGGTCACGGTACGCACCGGCCCGGCGAGCACCGTGGTGCGCACCTACGCCACCGGCAGCACGGCCACCTCCTCGGTGGTCACCGGGCTCACCCCCGGCAAGCTGTACCGGTTCACGGTGGCCGGCACCAACGCCACGGGCACGGGTCCGGCCTCGGCCGCCTCGGCGCTCCAGGTCCCGCCGTTCACCACGCTCGACGCCTTCATCGGCCGCCAGTACACCGACTTCACCGGCAAGGCCCCGACGACGACCGAGCTCGACACCTGGCGCACCCGGATCTCGACGGGCACCCACACCCCCGAGGGCCTGATGCAGGCGGCGTCGACCAACCCGTACACCACGAAGGTGGCGCAGGTGCTCCGCACCTACTACGCCTACCACCGGACGATCCCGGTCCAGGCCACGCTCGACACCTGGACCAGCCGCTACCGGGCGGGGACGCACACCCTGGCCGCCATCTCGCAGTCGATGGCCACCAACGCGGAGTTCGTCGCCAAGTACGGGAACCTGTCGAACACGAACTTCGCCAAGCTCATCTACACCAACGTCCTCCAGCGGACGCCGGACACGACGGGCCTGAACGCGATGGTCGCCAAGCTCAACAGCGGCACGCCCCGGGGCACGCTCATGCTCCAGTACTCGGAGGCGGCCGACTTCCAGGCCAAGGCCAAGGGCGTCACCGAGGCGGGCCTGGTCTTCCGGGCGACCCTCGGCCGCCTGCCCACGGCCACCGAGCGCACCACCTGGGAGCCGAAGCTCAAGGCCGGGACCACCACCCGGACCCAGCTGCTGGCGTGGGTGCTCACCACGGGCGCCTACGAGACCCGGGTCAAGCCGGTGAAGGTGGCGACCCAGACCACCCTCACCCGCACCGCCACCACGGTGGTGGCCACGGTGACGCCGACGCCCACCGCCCCGCCGGGCGAGGTGCGCTTCGCCCTCGACGGGGTGGTCGGCGCGCCGATCGCCGTGACGGGGAACGCCGCCACGCTGACCCTGCCGGCCCTGGCCGACGGGACCCACACCGTGTCGGCGGCCTACTCGGGCACCACCACCCACGCGGCGTCGAGCTCGACGGTCCTCTCCTGGACGGCCGCCACGCCCGTCGCCCCCGGCACGCCGGCGGTCACCGCGGCCAGCCGCACGACGGCCACGGTCTCGTGGGCGGCGCCCGCCAACGGCCCGGTGAGCGGCTACCAGGTGGCCGTGTTCACCGGCCCGGCGGCCACGCCGGTCACCACCATCACGACCGGCAACGCCACGTCGACGGTGATCAGCGGCCTCACCGCCGGGAAGCTGTACCGCTTCACGGTGGCCGGCACCAACGCCCAGGGGACGGGGCCGGCCTCGGCGGCGTCCGGGTTCGCCCTGCCGCCGTTCGCGACGGTCGATGCCTTCATCACCCGCCAGTACACCGACTTCCTCGGTCGGGCGGCCACGGCGACCGACCTCAGCACCTGGCGGACCCGCCTCACGACCGGGACCCACACGCCCGAGGCGTTCCTCGTCGCCGCCTCCGGTGACGCCCGCACCGGGAAGATGGTGCAGGTCCTCCGCACCTACTACGCCTACTACGGCACCCTCCCGACGCAGGCGGCGCTCGACACCTGGACCGCCCAGTACCGAGCCGGCACCGCCACCCTGGCCGGCATCGCCCAGGCCATGGGGACCGATGCGGCGTTCGTCGCCAGGTACGGGAACCTGTCGAACACCCAGTTCGCCACGCTCATCTACACCAACGTCCTGCAGCGCATGCCGGACGCCACCGGGCTGAACGCCATGGTCGCCAAGCTGAACGCCGGCACCCCCCGGGGCACGCTCATGCTCGAGCACTCCGAGGCGGCCGACTTCCAGGCCAAGACCAAGGGCGTCACCGAGCTGGCCCTCGCCTTCCGCCCGATGCTGGGCCGCCTGCCCACCGCCGCCGAGCGCACCACGTGGGAGGCCGGCCTCGCGGCCGGGACGACCACCCGTGCCCAGCTCATGGCCTGGATCTTGGCCAGCGACGCCTACGACCTCCGGGTCTGACGGTCGAGGGGGCCGGCGCCGGTGGGACCCCGAGCCGGCCCCCTCACAAAAACTCTCGAAGATCGGTTCTGCCGCCCCGGAGCGGGGGGTACCTCGACCGCCACACACCACATCCGTCGTGCCCGCCCCCTCCCCCCCTGGGCGGGCACGACCGCGTCCGGGCCCAGGTGCGCTAGCCAGGGGCGGTGCTCCGCTGGCTGTTCCGAGATCGGGCGACGGGGGCCGTGGTGGTCGCCCAGCCGCCGAACGCCAGCCTGGCCGTCTTCCTGGCTTGCACGGTGGCCCTCTGGCTGGTCGACCCGGCCGGCGACGTGCGGGCGGCCCTGGTGGTCGTGCGCACCCTCGCCCTCGGGGTCTGGGCGGTCGACGAGCTGCTGCGGGGCGTCAACCCCTTCCGCCGCATCCTCGGCGCCACCGTGCTCACCGCCACCCTGATCGGCCTGCTCACCGGCTGACCCGCCGGGTGCCACGCGCCGCGATCGAGGAGGCCTGGCCCGGCGAGCCCCGCCTGCTCGACCGCCTGCTCGGCCCCGGAGCGCGCTGATGCGGCCGCCCGGGGCGGCCGCATCGTTGGCCCTCGATCGGCCGACGGCCGATCGGCTAGGCGACGGCGAGGAGGCTCGAGAACAGGCCGAGCAGGAGGCCGAGCACGAGCAGGATGGCGACGGCCCGGACGGCCGGCTGGTGGCGGCTCGCCGGAGGGGCCGGCGGGACGGCGCGGCGGGAGGCGGCAGCGCGACGGGCCGCCGGCGGCGCGGCGGCGGTGCGACGGGTGGGGGCGGGGCGGGTGGCGGTGCTGGGCATGGGGTCATGGTCCGCCCGGGCGCGTGCAGCCCCCTTGGGAGCGGCGTGGAGCCGGCGTTGTGGCT
>DATAGR010000177.1:0-2878 GCA_036263575.1 Aquihabitans sp.
CGCCGACGCTCGCGGCCGAGCCGTCGGCGCCGCGCCACGAGCACCGCTCCGGTGGTCGGGTCGCGTGGCGGCCGAAGCTGGTCCTCATGGGCGCCGACGCCGCCGCCCTCCTGCTCAGCGCCGTCATCGCGGTCGTGGTCTTCGGCCGGTGGGACCCGGGCGACGCCACGTCGAGCTCGCGCCTGTGGTGGTCCACGGTCGCCACGCTTCCCGTGTGGCTGGCGCTGTTCGCGAACCAGCGGCTCTACAACACCCGCTTCATCGGCCGGCGGATCGACGAGTTCCGCCGCATCGTCAACGGGTGCGCGCTTGGCACCCTCTCGGTGTCGCTCGCCGCCTCACTCGCCAACGTGCTGCTGCGTCGGTCGTCCTTGGTCATCCTGCTCGTCACCTCGTGCATCGTCGTCAGCCTCGAGCGGGAGGTCGCCCGCCGGGTGTTCCTGCGGCTCCGCTCGGGCGGCCGGATGGTGCGCTACGTCGTCATCGCCGGGGCCAACCCGGAGGGGCGCGACATCGCCGCCATGCTCCAAGCCGAGCCCTGGCTCGGCTACCAGGTCATCGGCTTCGTCGACGACAACGCGCCACCTCGCGAGCCGGTGCCGGGCCTGCCGCTCCTCGGCGGTCTGCACGACGTGCCGGGCATCCTGGCCGAGTACCCGAGCGCCAGCGTCATCGTCGCCGCCAGCGCGGTCGAGAGCGCGGTCACCAACCGCCTGGCGCGCGACCTCCTCGACCAGGGGGTGCACGTCGAGCTGTCGTCGACGCTGCGGGACATCTCGTCGCAGCGGCTCACCGTGCGCCCCCTCGGCCGATTCCCCGTCGTCTACGTCGAGCCCGTCACGCGCGGCGGGTGGCGAGCGGCGGCCAAGCGGGCCTTCGACGTCACCGCCGCCGCGACCGGCCTCGTGCTGGCAGCGCCGATCGCGCTGCTCGCCGCCCTGGCGATCAAGCTCGACTCCCGCGGCCCGGTGCTGTTCTCGCAGGTGCGGGTCGGCCAGGACTCCAAGCCGTTCCCCGTGCTGAAGCTCCGGACCATGGTGCCCGACGCCGAGGCCCGGCTGGCCGAGCTGCTCGAGCGGAACGAGGCCGACGGCCCGTTGTTCAAGATGGCCGACGACCCGCGCGTCACGCGCGCCGGTCGCTTCCTGCGCAAGACCTCGATCGACGAGCTGCCCCAGCTCTGGAACGTGCTCCGGGGCGACATGAGCCTCGTGGGGCCCCGACCCGCGCTCCCCCACGAGACCGAGGAGTGGGACGCGCTCCTGGCCCAGCGGCTGCGGGTCAAGCCGGGCATCACCGGCATGTGGCAGGTGAGCGGCCGCAGCGACACCACGTTCGAGGACTACACCAGGCTCGACCTGTACTACGTCGACAACTGGTCGCTGGCCACCGACCTCGCCATCCTGGCCAAGACGGTGCCGGTCGTGCTGCTGCGTCGCGGGGCCCGCTGAGGCTCAGCCGTCGACGACCACGAGGGCGTGGTCGGCCCGGTTGAGCGCGTCGGGACCGCCCTCTGCGGCCACCACGATGTCCTCGAGGCGGAGGCCCCAGGCGCCGGCGGTGTAGATGCCGGGCTCGACCGAGAAGGCGTGGCCGGGGACCAGCGCCGTGCGGTTGCCCGCCACCACGTACGGGTCCTCGTGCTCCTCCACGCCGATGCCGTGGCCGGTCCGGTGGAAGAAGCGGTCGCCGTAGCCGGCGGCGTCGATGATCCGGCGGGCGGTGGCGTCGACCTCCTCGCACGGGGTGCCGACGACGGCGGCGGCCACCGCTGCCTGCTGGGCCTCGTGGAGGACGGCGTAGGCCTCGGCGACCTCGGCCGGCGGCTCGTCGACGGCGACGCAGCGGGTGATGTCCGAGCAGTAGCCGGCACCGCCATCGGCGGCCATGGTGCCGCCGAAGTCGCAGAGCACCACCTCGCCCGCGGCGATCCTGCGCTCCCCGGCCTCGTGGTGCGGGCTGGCCGCGTTGGGCCCGCTGGCGACGATCGCGAAGTTGACCCGCTGGTGGCCTTCGTCGACCAGGCGTCGGCCCAGGTCGGCCGACACCTCGGCCTCCGTGCGGCCGACGAGCGGGATGGCGCCGCCCTGCAGCTGGGCCGCCACCCGATCGGCGGCGTCGGCGGCCCGCCGCAGCGCCGCCACCTCCGCGGCGTCCTTGACCGCCCGCAGCGGGCCGGTGACGGTGCTCGCCTTGCGCCAGGAGGCCGCCGGGAGCGCGCCCTGGAGGTCGATCACGAAGCGGGCCCAGGTGCGATCGCCGACGGCGACGGTCGCCGCCGGGCCGGCGAGGTCGGCGACCAGGCGGATGGGGTCGGTGGCCTCCTCGAAGGGGGCGAGGGCGAACACGCCGGGTCGCTCGACCACCCGCGGCGCCTCGAGGCGCGGCACCACCAAGGTGGCGTCGCCGTCGCGGGGCACCACGAGCATGGTGAGCCGCTCCAGCGGCATGGCCTCGTAGCCGGTGAGCCACGGCAGGTCCGGGCCCACCGAGAGCAGCAGGACGTCGACGCCCTGCTCCCCCATGGCGGCACGGACCCGGTCGAGGCGCTCGGCATGCATGGGCGCCAGGGTACGACGCCCGCGCACGGGGTCAGGCGGGTGGGCCGATCCAGGTGCGCCACGCCTCGAGCTGCACCAGCCACCCCTGCCGCATCGCCCGACCGGCCGGGAGCATGCGGGTGACCCACAGCCGGACCTGGGTGCCCTCGTGGGGTACGGCCACGATGTCCCAGCGCACGAAGCTGGCGCGCACCGCGGCGAACTCCTCGATGTCGCCGCGTCGCAGGGACCGGGTGCGGAACCACTGGCGCAGGACCAGCACGTCGCCCTGCGTCGTCGCCCGGCGTCGCGCCACGTCGGCGAACATGGCCGCCAGC
>DATAGR010000178.1:0-1823 GCA_036263575.1 Aquihabitans sp.
ACGTCGGCGCGATCACGGTCGTGCCGAGGTCGGCGCACGCCTCCAGCCAGCCCGAGTGGGTGCCGAACCGGTACGGCAGCAGCGACGCATCGAGCCCCTCGAGGTAGTCCCAGAGCTCGTCGTCGGTGAAGAACGGGTGCACCCGCAGGTCGATGGCGCCCGCGGCGGCGCGCTCTCGGAGCCGGCCGACGAGGTGCGGGACGTGGGCGTGGTGCGCCAGGTCGTCGACCACGTCGTGGACGTCCACGCGCAGGACGGCCTCCCCGAGCCGTGCCACCTCGGCGGCGACGACGTCGACCAGGTTGAGCGTGAACATGTTGGCGCGCACGGACTTGAGGTGGATGCCGACGGTGAACGGGCGCCCAGGAGGCGGCGACGGCGCCGGGTACCGGACCCGCTCGGCATCGACCACGTGCGGGTGCGGGATCACCGTGGCGACGCGACCGAAGCGGCGGTGCACCTCGTCGGCGGCACCGGGCGTGAGCGTGATCACCTCGGTGGCCCCGCCGACGAGCACGGCGAGGGCCCGGTCGTGGGCGGAGGGGTCGCGGTGGTGGGGGTTGCGCAGGTCGTGGACGGTCATGACCATCGGCCGCTCGACCGCGCGCAACGCGTCGACCACGGCCTCGAGGGCCGGGACCGGCACGGCGTCGAACCCGAAGTGGACGTGGAAGACGTCGAAGTCGGCGGCGTGCGAGCGGACCCAGCGCTCGTCGAGCATCGTCGGCGGCCACCACGGGGCGGCGTCGGGCCCGTCGGCGCGCGGGTCGGCGAGGCGCACGACGCCGTCGGCGCCCGGCGCTCCCGGCGCGGCGAGGTGGCGCACGTAGACGTGGTCCGCCGGCACCGAAGCCACGCGCACCACCGATCCATCCCCCCGTGTCGTCACCTCCGGGTGCGCGACGTGCGCCCCCGGAAGCTGGCTGGATGGCATGGGCCCGTCCTCTCGTCCCTTCGGGCCCACCTGCTACCCGGCCGGACGCGACCCCCGGTTCGCCCGATGTGGTGAAACGTGCATGGTGCGCGCCGAACCGGGCACGATCACCCGGGTGCCCGAGCCCTCACCCCCCGACATCGTGGTCGTTGGCGCCCCACGCAGCGGCACGTCGCTCGCCTGTCAGCTCCTCGCCGACGCCGGCTACGCCTTCGGCGACCGCCTCCTCCCGGCCAGCGAGGACAACCGGCGGGGCTTCTTCGAGGACCAGGACGTCACCGAGTGCAACGACGGGCTGCTCGAGCCGCACCTCGACGGCGCGGTCCCCCACCGTCACCTCGCCTGGCTCGCTGCGCTCAGCGACGACGTCGCCGTCACGGCCCGGCCGTCCGACGAGGCGGCGATGGCCGGCCTGCTGCCCCCGGCGCCGGCCTGCCTGAAGGACCCCCGCTTCTGCTACACGCTCGACGCCTGGCGCCCGGTGCTGCGCACGGGGACCCGCTTCCTCGGCGTCGTCCGCCACCCCGCCGAGGTCGCCACCAGCCTCCGCGCCATGTTCGAGCGCCAGCCCGAGTACTACCAGCCGTTCGACGTGACGCTCGCCCACGGGTTCGCCGTCTGGGAGGCGATGAACCGTCGACTGCTCGGCCTGACCGGGGACGGCCCGTGGACCGTCGTCACCCACGACGGCCTGCTGGACGGCTCTGCCGCCGGCGCCCTGGCGCAGCTGACCGGGCGCCCCGTGTCCGCGGGCTCGGTCGACCGGTCGTTGCACCGCAGCCGGACCCGGAACACCGACGTGCCGTCCTCCGCCCTCGCCCTCCACGAGGAGCTGCGCCGGCGGGCGGCGGCGATGCCCGAGGCGGTGCCCGGTGGCTGACGGCGCCGT
>DATAGR010000179.1:0-4690 GCA_036263575.1 Aquihabitans sp.
CGAGGGCCACGTGGCCCGGCTGCTCGCGCTGGCCGGCGTCCCCGAGGCCGACGCCACCGACCAGGCGGCGTGGGTGCTGGCCCTCGAGACGAGGCTGGCGTCGCACCACTGGGACAACGTGGCCGACCGCGACGCCGAGGCCACCTACAACCCCTACGACCGGGCCGGGCTCGACGAGCTGGTCCCCACCTTCGACTGGTCGGCGTGGCTCGACGGCCTCGACGCCCGTGCCGACCTCCTCGACCGCGTCGTGGTGCGCGAGCCCAGCTACTTCACCGGCCTCGGCGAGGCCCTGGCCGAGGTGCCGGTCGAGCACTGGAAGGCGTGGCTCCGCTGGCACCTCGTGCACGATGCCGCCGCCGTGCTCAGCAGCCGCTTCGTCGAGGAGAACTTCGACTTCTACGGCCGCACCCTCACCGGTGCGCCCGAATTGCGGGCCCGCTGGAAGCGGGGGGTGGGGGTGGTGGAGTCGGCGCTGGCCGAGGCCCTCGGCAAGCTCTACGTCGCCGAGCACTTCCCGCCCGACGCCAAGGCCCGGATGCTCGAACTGGTCGGCAACCTGATCGAGGCCTACCGGCGCAGCATCGCCGACCTCCCGTGGATGACCGACGAGACCCGTGCTCGGGCGCTCGACAAGCTCGACCGGTTCACGCCCAAGGTCGGTTACCCCGACGTCTGGCGCGACTACTCGAAGCTCGAGATCCGCCCCGGCGACCTCGTGGGCAACCTGCGCCGGGCCGCCTCGTTCGAGGTCGACCGCGAGCTCGGCCGGGTCGGCGAGCCCGTCGACCGGGACGAGTGGTTCATGAGCCCGCAGACGGTGAACGCCTACTACAACCCGCTGATGAACGAGATCGTCTTCCCCGCGGCGATCCTGCAGCCCCCGTTCTTCGACCCCGACGCCGACGACGCCGTCAACTACGGTGCCATCGGCGCGGTGATCGGCCACGAGATCGGCCACGGCTTCGACGACCAGGGCTCGCGCTACGACGGCGACGGCAACCTCAACGACTGGTGGACCGACGCCGACCGGGCCGCGTTCGAGGAGCGCACCGCGGAGCTGATCCGCCAGTACGACGCCCTCGAGCCCGCGCAGGCGCCCGGCCACCACGTCAACGGCGCGTTCACGGTCGGCGAGAACATCGGCGACCTCGGCGGGCTGGCCATCGCCCACGCCGCGTACCGCATCGCCCTCGACGGGACCGAGCCGCCCGTGCTCGACGGCCTCGGCGGCTTCCAGCGGTTCTTCTGGGCGTGGGCCCAGGCGTGGCGCACCAAGTCGCGCGACGCCGAGGTCGTGCGGCTGCTGGCGATCGACCCCCACTCCCCGCCCGAGTTCCGCTGCAACGCGGTGGTCCGCAACATCGACGGCTTCCACGACGCCTTCGAGGTCGGCCCCGGCGACGGGCTCTGGCTCGACCCGTCGGAGCGCGTCGCCATCTGGTGACGGCACGCGATCTGGTGGCGGCGGCTGCTGTCAGCTGCGTCAGGTGGCGGCGAGCTGCGCGGTGAGCGACGCCAGCGCCCGGCCCCGGTGGCTGATCGCGTGCTTGTCGTCGGCGGGGAGCTCGGCAAACGTGCGGCCGTCCGCCTCGTCGGGCACGAACACGGGGTCGTAGCCGAAGCCGCCGTCGCCCCGCACCGCCGTCGCGATGTGGCCCTCGGCGGTGCCGTCGGCCACCACCTCGCTGCCGTCCGGGCGCTGCAGCACGAGCACGCAGCGGAAGCGGGCCCGGCGGTCGGTCGGGTCCGGGCGGTCGGCCAGGGCGGCGAGCAGCGCGGCGACGTTCTCCTCGTCGGTGGCGTCCTCGCCGGCGTAGCGCGCCGAGCGCACGCCCGGGGCCCCGTCGAGGGCGTCGACCTCGAGGCCCGAGTCGTCGGCGAGGGCGGCCAGCCCGGTGGCGGTGCGGAGCGCGGCGGCCTTGAGGCGGGCGTTGCCGAGGAACGTGTCCGCGTCCTCGACGACCTCCGGCACGTCGGTCGGGCGGGGCACCAGGTCGAGCGCGTCGCCGAGGATCTCCCGCAGCTCGGCGACCTTCTTGGGGTTGGCCGACGCCAGGACCACGCGATCTCTCGCCATCAGCGGCCCAGGGCCCGTGGCGCCGGCGGGGTGGCCAGCACCTCGGCCTGGAGCGCGGTGATTCGGCCGATGCCGGTCTCGGCCAGCCCGAGCAGCGCGTCGAGCTCGGCGCGCGTGAACGCTGCGCCCTCGGCGGTGCCCTGGACCTCCACGAACGTGCCGGCGCCGGTCATGACGACGTTCATGTCGGTGCCGGCCCGGACGTCCTCGACGTAGGGCAGGTCGAGCATCGGAGTGCCGTCGACGATGCCGACCGAGATGGCGCCGCAGGTGTCGGTGAGCGGCTGCGTGCCCAGCTTGCCGGCCTGCACGAGGCGGGTCAGGGCGTCGTGCAGGGCGACGTAGCCGCCGCAGATCGACGCGGTGCGGGTGCCGCCGTCGGCCTGCAGGACGTCGCAGTCGACGATGACCTGTCGCTCGCCGAGGGCGCCCATGTCGCAGACGGAGCGCAGGGAGCGCCCGATGAGGCGCTGGATCTCCTGGGTGCGGCCGGACTGCTTGCCCTTGGCGGCCTCCCGGCCGATCCGCTCGGCCGAGGCGCCGGGGAGCATGGAGTACTCGGCGGTGACCCAGCCCTTGCCCTTGCCCTTCATCCAGCGGGGGACGCCCTCGTCGATCGACGCCGTGCACAGCACCCGGGTCGCGCCGAACGAGACGAGCACCGAGCCCGCCGCCTGCTCGGTGAAGTCGCGCTCGAACGCGATCGGGCGGAGGTCGTCGGGCTGGCGGCCGTCGGCGCGCATGGGGGCTCCTGCTGTGGGTCCGGGTGGGTCGCCCATCGTCGCAGACCACCAGCGACCGCCGGCGCGCCTCTGACTCAGACGGTGAAGGTCAGGCCGGGGCGACCGATCTCGACCGGCCCGTCGAACGCCTCGCGCTCGGAGGCCTCGTCGGCGTGGTCGGCGCCCCTGCCCTCGTAGAAGTGCACCAGCGCGAGGCGGCGCACGCCGGCGGCGTCGGCCATGGCCCCGGCCTCGGCGGCCGACAGGTGCGGCGCCGTGCCGGCCTCGTGGCGCTCGAGGGTGGCCTCGCACAGCGCCAGGTCGAAGCCGTCTCCCCGAGGGTCGAGCGAGGTGAAGGACCACCCGGCGCCGGTGTCGGCCGAGTAGGCCAGCACCCGGCCACCGGCCTCGAAGCGCATGGCCAACGTCTCGACGGAGTGGTCGGTGCGGGCGAAGCGCACCTGGAGGTCGCCGACCAGGGCCTCGGAACCGTCGGTGACGGTGGTCCACTCGATCGGCGAGATGTCGTCGCCCGCCACCGCGCCCAGCAGGCGGCGGGTTCCCTCCGTGCCGTAGACCGGCAGGTGGTCGATGCCGAGCGCGTACCGGGCCGCGTTGCGCACCACCGGCAGCTCCACCCAGTGGTCGGGGTGCTCGTGGGAGACGACGATCGCGTCGACCTCGGCCAGGGGCAGGTGCTCCTGGAGCGCCGCGAACGTGCCGGGCCCGGTGTCGACCCAGACCGTGGCGTGCGGGGTGCGCACGAGGTAGCCGCTGCACGGGTTGTCGGGGTGGGGGAACGTGCCCGCCGAGCCGAGCACGGTGACGGTCAACGGGGCCCGTCGGCCGTGGCGGAGCAGGTCGGGCAGCACCGGGCCAGGCTAGGACCCCGGCCTGCGAGGGTGCGCCGGCGACGGGTGCCGGCGAGGGCCGCCGGCGATGGGGAGGTGCTCCCGGGGAGGTCCCCGGCGGTTCCCAGGGTCCTCCCAGGTTGGGGTGGTCTCCTGCACCTTGTTCCCGATCCCGACAAGAGGTACAGACCATGCCAGCGAAGAAGCTCCTCGGCGCCGCCGCCATGACCGCCGCCCTCGCCGGCGGCGGGATCATCGGCGCCACCGTCGGCTCGCCCACCACCTCCGGCGCCCAGGACCCGACCACGAGCACCACGGCGCCGGCCGACCCGGCACCGGGCTCCGGGGCGGGCGAGCGCGGCGAGGGCCTCGGTCGGGGCGGCAAGGGGATCGACCTCGACGTCGCCGCCGAGACGCTCGGCCTCACCGTCGACGAGCTCCGCACCGAGCTCGAGGCGGGCAAGACCCTGGCCCAGGTGGCCGAGGCCGAGGGCGTGGAACGGCAGGTGCTCGTCGACGCCCTCGTCGCCGCCGGCGAGGCCCGCCTCGACGAGGCGAGGGCGACGCTGCCCGAGCGGGTGGCCGAGCTGGCCGACCGCACCCTGCCCGCCGGCGGCCGGGGCGGGCCCGGCGGCGGCCACGGTCGCGGCCCGCACCTCGAGGCGGCGGCCGAGGCCCTCGGCCTGACCCCCGAGGAGCTCCGCACCCGGTTGCAGGACGGCGCCACCCTCGGCGCCATCGCCGACGCGGAGGGCGTCGACCGCCAGGTGCTCGTCGACGCCCTCGTCGCCGAGGCCACCGAGCGCCTCCACGCCGCGGTCGCCGACGGGAAGCTGACCCAGGCCGAGGCCGACGAGCGCAAGGCCGAGCTGGCCGAGCGCCTCACCGAGCGGCTGGACCGGGCCGGCCCGGCCGGCGGCCGCCCCGGCGGCCCGGGCGGCCGCGGTCCTGGCGGTCGCGGCCCCGGCGGCGAGGCTCCGCCCGAGGACGCCCCCGCCGACGGCGGCAACTGACCGGGGGACCGGCGGACCGCCGGC
>DATAGR010000180.1:0-8135 GCA_036263575.1 Aquihabitans sp.
AAGCTCGTGTGGTTCGAGCTCGAGACCGTGAACGACCGCGTCCAGTGAACCGCACCCTGCACCCGGTCGTCCTCGAGGGCATGCCGGTGTCGCTCATGGACGCCGCCGTCACGCACCTCGCCGACGTCCTGCGCGAGTGCCAGCTGGTCCTGGTCGACGGCGGCCGGGCCGCCGAGGTCGACGCCGAGCTGCTGACCCTCGCCGCCGGCCTGGTGCCGGATCTGGAGGAGCTGCGGGAGATCCTCCGGGGCGCCGACGTCTCGGTGGTCGACGACACCTACCGGGTCCGGGTCGAGATGCGCATGTCGGACGAGGACGTCATGACCCACCTCCAGTCCCAGCTCGTGCAGCTGCGGTCGATCGGTCGGCTGGGCAACCTCCTCCTGGTGAGCGACCCCACGGTCACCCAGCTCCTGGCGTGGGTCTGGGACGAGGCCGCCGACCAGCTCCACGGTCGCGAGCCGCGCCCGTACCCGCACCCCTGACTGTGGCCGCCGGCAACGTCCTCCTGATCACGGTGGACCAGTGGCGGGGCGACTGCCTCTCGGCCGCCGGCCACCCCGTGGTGCGGACGCCGAACCTCGACCGCCTCGCCGCCCGTGGGGTGCGCTTCGCCGCCCACTGGTCGGTGACGGCCCCGTGCGGGCCGAGCCGGGCGTCGCTGCTCACCGGCCTCTACGCCATGCACCACCGCTCGGTGGCCAACGGCACGCCCCTCGACGACCGCCTCACGAACATCGCCCGCGAGGCCCGTGCCGCCGGGTACGACCCGACGCTCTTCGGCTACACCGACACGAGCGTCGACCCCCGCACCGTCGCCGACCCCGACGGCCCCCGCCTCCGCGACTACGAGGGGGTGCTGCCCGGGTTCACGCCGGCCGTCGTCCTCACCGGTCGGGACCTCCGGGCGTGGGGCCGGTGGCTGGCGGGCCGCGGCGTCGACGTGCCTGCTGACCCGGCGGACCTCTACCTGCCCGTCGAGGGCCACCCCGGCGCCGACGCCCACGAACCCAGCTGGGCGCCGTCGCACGTCACCGCCGAGCACACCGAGACCGCCTTCCTGACCGAGGAGGTCCGGCGGTGGCTGGACCGCCGGGGCGACGAGCCGTGGTTCGCCCACGTGACCTACATCCGCCCCCACCCGCCCCACCGGGCGCCGGCCGGGTACCACGACCGCTACGACCCCGACGACGGCCCGCCGTTCCGCCGCCGCGCCGACCGTGACGCCGAGGCGGCCCAGCACCCGCTCCACCAGCTGGCGCTCGGCGTCGCCGGTTGCCCGGTGCGCGAGGCGGAGGCGCGCCAGGTGCGAGCGACCTACTGGGGCAACATGGCCGAGGTCGACGACCAGCTCGGCGTGCTGATCGACCACCTCGACACCACGGGCCGGACGGCCGACACCCTCGTGGTCCTGACCTCGGACCACGGGGACCAGATGGGCGACCACTGGCTGACCGAGAAGCTCGGGTGGTGGGACGAGAGCTACCACGTGCCGCTGATCGTGGTGGATCCCCGCCCCGAGGCCGACGGCACCAGGGGCCACGTGGTCGACGCCGTGACCGAGTCGGTCGACGTGATGCCGACGTTGTGCGAGTGGATGGGCATCGAGGTGCCGATCGCCGTGGACGGTCGGCCGCTCCAGCCGTTCCTCCACGGCGGCGCGCCGCCCGACGACTGGCGCACGGCGGCGCACTGGCAGTGGGACTTCCGCGACCCCGTCCACCACCGCTACGAGGACGCGATGGGCCTGACCATGGAGCAGTGCACGCTCGACGTCGTCCGCACCGCCAGCCACAAGTACGTGCACCTGGCCGACGGGAGCTCGCTGCTGTTCGACCTCCGGTCCGATCCCGACCAGCTCGAGGACCGATCGGCCGACCCCGCCCTCGACGGGGTGCGTGCCGGGCTGCTCGCCCACCTGCTGTCCTGGCGCCAGCGCCACGACGACCGCACGCTGACGGGCTCGCGGCTCCACCGCCGTCGGGGGCTGGTCACCCGTCGCGACCCACGCCGATGAGGTGACGCACGCCACGCTCGGGCGGTGAGATTGGGCCGGATGGCCCGGTGACGAACAGGTGTCCTGGTCGTAGCGTCGAGGCATCATGCGCCGTCGTCCCCGTTCCTGGCTGTCGCCCCAGTGGCGCAAGGTCCTGCACGTCGACGGCAGCCTGGCCGAAGCGGAGGGCCTCGCCGCCGGGACCGGCCTGCTGACCGGCGACCTCGTGCGGTCCGCGGCGCCCCGATCGGCCCCGTGCCCGGCCTGCGGCGGCCGCGGTGACGTCGTGGTGATCGACCTGGTGGCCCAGCGGACCACGCGCCGGTGCCGGGCGTGCGGCAACGGCTGGGAGGCCGCCAGCGACACCGAACGCCAGGTCCGCCGCTGACCCCTCGGGGGTGACCGCTCGTCGGGCCCGGCCCCCGGCCTCGGCGGGCCGACCGCCCGGCGGCCGGTACTAGGGTCCAGGCGATCGCTCGACCGGGGGGACGAGGTTGGCCACGCGCACCGCCACGCAGGCACCGACGGATCGACGCGGCTCCGAGGTCACCGGGCCGCCGCTCCTGCTGCTGGCCCTCGGCTTCTTGTCGGTCCTCGTGAGCCTGCCGCTCGTGGCCGGTGACGGCACCGGCACCCACGTGGTCGGCTACGTGACCGGGGCGCTGGTGCCGATCCTGCTCGTGGGCGTCGTCCGCCGGACCGACCTCGACCGGCGGCGGAGCCCGGACTACCGGGCTCGTGGCTTCCTGCGGCCGGCGCTGGTGGTGCTGATGCTCGCCAGCCTGGTCGCGGCCGCCCTGCACCTCTGGCCCATCGCCACGGACCTGGCGTCGTGAGCGGCGCTCGGCAGCGTCGCGTGGGGATCGGCGCCCGCCTGGCGACCGCCCTCCTCGTGGTCGCCGTACCGCTGGCGGCGCCGTGGACGGCGTCGTCCGCCCCGCTCGGGCCGGCCCAGGACCCAGCCCCGCCCGCACCGGCGGAGGGCGACGCGGGCGCCGCGGTCGGCGACGCCGCCATCGGCGACCTGGTCGGGTGCATCCAGGGGTCGAGGCGCCTGGCGGCGGTCTTCCTGATCGACGAGTCGCAGTCGCTCCAGGTCACGGATCCCGAGAACCGCCGCGTCGACGCCGCCCGGGCCGCACTCGACGGGCTCACGACGCTGTCCGAGGGGAGCGAGGGTGATCGCATCTCGGTCGACGTCACGTTCGCCGCCTTCGCCAACGCCTACCGGCCGGTGCGGGACTGGACCGGGCTGAAGGCGGCCAACGCCGAGCGCCTCGAGCGGGCCATCAGCGGGTTCGCCCGGCGCAACGAGGGCGTCGACACCGACGTCGTGACCGCGCTCGCCGGGGCCCGCAAGGCGCTCGCCGACCGCAGCGCGACGGTGACGGGTCGCGGCGAGCAGGCGCCGTGCAAGGCGGTCTTCCTGTTCACCGACGGCGCCTACGACGTCACCGTCCGGACGGCGGAGACCATCGGCCGGCTCGGGCGGACCAAGCCGTACGCACCCGGCGTGGCCCTCGACACCGAGGCGGGTGTGACCCGGGCCGAGGAGGCGGGTCGGCGGGAGCTGTGCCGCGAGGGCGGCCTGGCCGACGGCCTCCGGGGCGACGACATCACCCTGCTCACGGTGGCCCTCGCCGGGGACCTCACGGCCGACTCGCAGGAGTTCCTGACCGCGGTCACGGCCGGCGAGGCCGGCGAGACCACGTGCGGGACGCCCACCGGCACGCCGCCCGGCGCCTACCTCGGCGCCGACGACGTCGACCTGCTGATCGGCCGCTTCGACGAGGTGGCGGCCCGGGTCGCCGGCGCGACGTCGCTGCCCGGGTCGTCGCAGCTCCGCCTCTGCGGCGAGGCGCCCTGCGAGGAGGGCACCCGGACGGTGCAGGTCGATGCCTCGGTGCGCCGCCTGCGGATCTTCGCCCTGGCGCCCGAGCCCGGCGTGGCGGTCGAGGTGACGGGCCCGGCCGGGACGGTGCGCGTGACCGAGGCCGGCGACGCGGAGCTGGGCCCCGTGCGCCTCCGCGCCACCGCCGTCGCCGGGCGCGGCCTGACCCTCGACGTGGCCCGTCCCGACGACGACGGCGCCTGGACCGGCACCTGGACGGTGCGGGTGCTCGACCCGACCGGCGAGCGGGCCGGGGACCCGGCCATCCTGCAGATCTACGTCTTCAGCGACCTCGGGGTCGCCCTGGCCGACGAGCGCGCCCTCACGCGCGGCGAACAGGGCGAGCTGCAGGCGACCGTCCAGGCACCCGAGAGCACCGACCTCGAGGCCCTGCTGGCCTCCTCGTCGGCGGTGGTGCGTCTCGACGACCCCCTCACGGGCGAGTCGCGGACCGTGCCGCTCGAGGGCCCGCCCGCCGGCCCGTTCACCGCCACCTTCACGCCGCCCGCCGACTACACCTCCAGCTCCTACGACGCCTCGGTCGAGCTGCGGGCGACGACGGTCGACGGCGGGTCGATCGTGGCCCGATCAGCCGTCCAGCCGCTCACGGTCCGGCGGCCGGACGGGTCCGTGCAGCTGGCGCCGGACACCCTGGAGCTCCCGACGCTGACCGGCGCCGGCGCCACGTCGACCGACCTGCTCGTCGTCGGCGGCACCTCGCCGGGCTGCGTCTGGTTCGACGCACCGGCACCGGTCGCGCCCGAGGCCGCCGGTGACCTCACGGTGACCGTCGGCGGCCGGGAGGCCGTCGACGAGGGGTCGTGCATCGAGGTGCCCGCCGACGAGGTCGTGAACCTGCCGGTGCAGGTCACACCGGCCGGCCGCGCCACCGGTGCGGTCCGAGGCGTGCTGGAGGTCCGGACGAAGGTGGAGGGCGGCGAGGCGAACCTGACGCGCGTCCCGTACCGCCTGGACCTGGCCGTGGGGATCGACGAGGCCCGGCGCCTCGCGCTCGCCGCCCTGCTGATGGCGGGCGGCCTCGGCCTGCCGCTGCTCCTGCTGCTCGTCATCAACGCCGTGACGGCCCGGTTCCAGACCCTCGACGCCGTCCGCGGCGCGGTGCTGCCCGTGCGGGTGCAGGGTCTGGAGCTGCAGCGGACCGACGGGCCCCGACCGGCGCGCCTCGCGCTGCGCAGCAGCGACTTCCGCTCCCTCGAGGGCTCGGGCGGCGTCCGGCGCTTCACCCTCGGTGGCGTGCAGTTCCGGGCCCGGGCGTCGCGCAACCCCTTCGGCTCGATGGCGGCCCTGGCCGCGCCCGAGGGCGGCGCCGAGCGGTTGCAGGGCGGCGCCGGTCGGCGCGTGGAGCTCGACCCCGGGCTGGCCGGCTCGTGGATCTTCCTGCTGGACCCCGACCGGACCCAGCGCGCCGGCGGGGGCGCCGCCGAGGGCGACCTCATCGCCTTCCTCGCCGAGGGCGAGACGGGCGCGCAGCTGCACCGCATGCAGGCCGACATCGACGAGCGCCTGCCCGCGACGGCCGGCGACCTGGCCGGGCTCGTGCGCCGGAAGGTGACGAAGGACAAGGCCTCGAAGCGGCGGCCGCC
This sequence comes from Aquihabitans sp., assembly GCA_036263575.1. Lineage (GTDB taxonomy): Bacteria > Actinomycetota > Acidimicrobiia > Acidimicrobiales > Iamiaceae > Aquihabitans. The sequence continues at coordinate 5,492 of DATAGR010000180.1, forward strand.
CGCCGCGCCGCCCGCGGCCGCCGCCCGGTCGACCGACGAGCCGTCGGGCGCGTCGGCGCCCGGGTCGCCCCCGGTCGACGACGGCGCGAACGGCGCACCGCCCCCGGGCGACGGCGCGCCACCCACCCCGCCTCCTGCGGTGGGCAGCCCGCCCGTCGGCTTCACCGGTGGGGCGCCGCGGCCGGCCGACGTGCCGCCGTCGACCGGCGGGGACTGAACCCGCCGGGCTAGGCCGCGGCCATGGCGACGACGCCGGCGGTCGCCAGGGCGAGGCCGACCACCTGCGCGATGTGCAGGCGCTCGCCCAGCACCACCCGCGCCAGGACCACCGTCGACGCCGGGTACAGCGACGACAGCACGGCGACGATCGAGAGCAGGCCCCGCTGGGTCGCTGCGAGGTAGAGCCCGTTGGCCGTGGTGTCGAGGACGCCGGTGGCGGCCACGAGCGCCCACGACCCCGCGGCGGGCACCAGGGCCGGGCGGGGATCGGTGCCCCGGCGTCGGGCCCACCACAGGAGCCCGGCGGCGGCCACGGCCACGGCCACCGGGCGGGCGACGAGGAGCGGCCACAGCCCGGCGTCCTCGGTGGTGGAGCCGAGGAGCACGAAGATCACGCCGAACCCCAGACCGGAGGCCAGCGCGGTGGCGACCAGCCCACGACCCCTCGGTGCGGACGAGGGCACCGGCGCGGCGTCGTCGGGGTGGGCCGGGGCGGCCGAGATCAGCCCCACGGCGACCAGCGCCACCAGCACGCCGACGATCGCGACCGGCGGGGGCCGCTCGCCCTCGAGCAGGCCCCACGCGAAGGGGACGACGGCGGCGACCACCGCGGTGGTCGGGGCGACGACCGCCATGCGCCCGATGGCGAGGCCGCGGTACAGCAGCCCCAGCGCCACCGGGCCGACCACGCCGGCGGCGGCGCCGAGCACGAGGTCACGGCCGGCCGGGGTCGGTGGGTCGCCCAGCGCCGCCCACCCCAGGGTCACGACGGCCAGGCACACCCCGCTGATGGCGAAGGACCCGACCACCACGGCCGACGCCGTGGACCGCTTCGAGCCCAACCCGCCGAAGAAGTCGCCGCTCCCGTAGAAGAGGGCGACGAGGAGTCCGAGGGCGACGGCCACGGGCGGCGACGGTACCGGCTCGCTACCGTGACGCCCATGTCCGACGAGATCCTCGAGGTCGACCTCCTGGCGTTCGAGACCGGTGACGCCGACGCCCGCAAGGCGGTGGTCGACGGGCTCATGCGGTCCCTCGCCACGGGCTTCGTCTACGTCAGCCACGACGTCAGCGACGACCTCATCGACCACGCCTACGAGCTGCTCGAGCGCTTCTTCACGCTGCCGGCCGAGACCAAGGCCCGCTTCGTCGCCCCCGGCACCCACGGCCAGACCGGCTACACCGGCCTGCTGGTGGAGACGGCGGCGAGCGCCGAGGTCGCCGACTGGAAGGAGATGCTCAACTGGGCGCCCGACATCGCACCCGGGCACCCGCTCAAGACCAGGTTCCCGCACCGCTACCACGACCAGGTGCTCCCCGAGTCCGTGGTCCCGGGCATCACCGAGGTCCTCGACGCGTTCCACGTCGCCATCGCCGACCTCCAGCGGCGGATCCTGCGCATCATCGCCACCGGGCTCGGCGCCCACGAGTCGTACTTCGACAAGATGCTCGTCGACGGCTCGACGCTCAGCCGGGCCATCCACTACCCGGCAATGGCGTCGGCCCCCGACGCCCCGCACGTGTGGGCCGGCGGCCACGCCGACATCAACCTGATCACGGCCCTGCCCCGTGCCACCGCCCGGGGCCTCCAGGTGCAGCTGAAGGACGAGGGGCGCTGGATCGACGCCGTGGCCCCCGAGGGCGGCGCCATCATCAACACCGGCCTCATGCTGGAGGTCATCAGCAACGGCGTCATCGCACCCGGCTACCACCGGGTCGTGGCCGGCGACGACGACGCCGGAGACCGCTACTCGGTGGTCCAGTTCTGCCACCCGACGCCGTGGACCATCCTGTCGCCGCTCGCCACGTGCGTGACCCCGCAGCACCCGCAGCGCTTCGCCCCGATCGCGGCCGCCGACGCCCTCGACCTCGTCCTGTACGAGATCAACCTGATCGAGGACGCCCGCGGCTGACCTCAGGTGCCGAAGAGCGGGAACGCCAGGCGACAGGCCACCGGGCGCTGGTCGGCCGGGTCCAGGGCGTTGAGCACGATCTGGTACACGTTCGAGTCGTACACGATGCCGAGGTGGTCGGTGCCGTCGCTCGGGCACACGTCCTGCAGCGTGATGTTGGCCACCGTGGCCCCCGGCCCGGCCGCGATGAAGGCCTGCCGGTAGGGCGTGACGACCTGGTCGTAGCGGGTGGCGACGTTGGTGTACCGGATCCCCGGCCGGGTCTCGCCGTTGCCGTTGAGGTCCCGGTAGAAGGTCGACCCGGGATCGGTCTGCTGCTGCAGGGCGGGGTAGCCGAGCCACGAGGTGGCGGCGAAGAACGGGTCGACCAGGCCGAGGAAGCGGCCGAACGTGACGAAGCCGCTCACCGAGGTCGCGTGGTTGGACGGCGCCAGGCCCACGACCTTGCCGACCCGGGTCGAGCCGCCGATGAGGTTGGCGTAGTACCGCGCCACCGAGCCGCCCTGCGAGTG
>DATAGR010000181.1:0-5795 GCA_036263575.1 Aquihabitans sp.
GACGACGCCCGGCCCGGCGGCGAGGCACGCGGCCATGACCCGCTGCTCCCACGTCGCTGCCGGCGCCCCGACCTCCAGCACGCCACGACGGCTGCGTCGCCAGCGACCAGTGGCCACCAGGGTGGCGATCGCGCGGTCGCTGCCGCCCAGCTCCAGGACCTGGCGACGGGTGACGAGGCCGTGCTGCGCACGGGCGAGGGCGACGATGGCCTGGTGATCCACGTGATCCTCCGCTGAGGCGTCGGCGCTGGCGCGCCGTCGGCGGTCGGGGAGGCCCCCTGCGCTGTGCCCGTCGACGGTGCGCCACAAACCTCGGTACGCGACCGCGGAGGGGCGGGCAGTTGTGGCCGCTGGCGGTGCACCACTGCCCCCAACCGGGGTGGACGCGACGGCCGGGGCGACCTCGGGGCAGTTGTCGCCCGTGACGGTGCACGACTGCCCTCGGCTCGCTGCGACGGCCGCCCGCCGATGCCGGCGGCCAGCGGCTCGCCTAGCGGGCGAGGAGGGCGCGGGTGGTGGCGGCGAGGCCGGCGGCGTCGAGGCCGAGGTCGGCGAGGATGGCGTCGGGCTTGCCGTGGGCCAGGAAGTCGACCGGGGTGCCGCACACGGCGACCTCGGGGGTGCGGCCGGTGCCGCGGGTGCGGGCGGCGACCTCGTCGGCGATGGCCGACCCGATGCCGCCCTGGCGCAGGCCGTCCTCGGCGGTGACGACGTGGTCGAAGCGGGCGGCGTCGTCGAGTAGGGCGGGATCGAGCGGCTTGACGACGCGGGGGTCCCACACCGTGGCCTCGATGCCGTCGGCGGCGAGCAGCTCGGCCGCGGCCAGGCACGTGCCGAACATCTTGCCGATGCCGATGAGGCAGACGTCGGCGCCGTCGCGCCCCTTGCGGGCCGACAGGCCGTGGCCCACCTCGTGCTCCTCGACCACCGGTGCGGGCGTGTTCGCCCAGCGCAGCGAGGCGGGGCCGTCGCAGAGGTCCAGCGCGTCGTGGAGCTGCACCTGCAGCTCCTGGTACGACGACGGGGCGAACATGGTGATGCCCGGCACCTTCGAGAGCAGCACCATGTCGAGCACGCCGTGGTGCGAGGCGCCGTTGTCGCCGGTGATGCCGGCCCGGTCCAGCGCGAACACGACGGGCAGGCCGTGGAGGCCGACGTCGAGGTTGGCCTGGTCGAAGGCCCGGGTGAGGAAGGTGGAGTAGATGGCGACGACGGGGCGCAGGCCACCCATGGCCATGCCGGCGGCGGCGGTGACGGCGTGCTGCTCGGCGATGCCGACGTCGACCAAGCGGTCGGGGAAGCGCTCCTCGAACGGCAGCAGGCCGGTGGAGCCGGGCATCGCGGCGGTGATGGCGACGAGCTCGGGGCGGGCGTCGCCCTCCTTGACCATGGCCTCGGTGAAGGCGCCGGTGTAGGTGGGCTTCGACGGCGTGCCCGACGGCTGCGGCCCCACCTCCGGGTTGAACATCTTGGCGTCGTGCAGGCACTGCTCCTCGTCCTGCTCCGCCGGCCCGTAGCCCTTGCCCTTGGTGGTGAGGACGTGGACGACGACGGGCCCGTCGAACTCGGCGGCGTTGCGCAGCGCCTCCTCCATCCGGGCGATGTCGTGGCCGTCGAAGGGGCCGCTGTAGCGGACGCCGAGCGTCTCGAAGAAGATCGGCGGCTCGAGCATCTCGCGCAGCCCGGCGCGCGCACCGGCCAGGCCCCACGCCACGTGCTGGCCGACCATGGGGAGCTGGCGGACGATCTCCTCGGCCCGGCGCCGCTGCCGCACGTAGCGGGGGTCGAGCCGCAGGCGGGAGATCGACGACGTGAGGCGGCCGACCGTGGGGGCGTAGGACCGCCCGTTGTCGTTGAGGACGATGATCGCCTTGCGCCCGGTGTGGCCGAGGTTGTTCAGCGCCTCGTAGGCCATGCCGCCGGTGAGGGCGCCGTCGCCGATGACGGCCACGACCTCGCGGCGGTCGGGCTGGTCGCCGGCGCGGCGGGCGGCCTCGAGGCGCAGGTCCTCGGCCATGGCGAGGCCGTGGGCGTAGGAGAGGGCGGTCGAGGCGTGGCTGTTCTCGATGAGGTCGTGCTCGGACTCGGCGCGGCTCGGGTAGCCCGACAGGCCGTCGGCCTGGCGCAGCGAGTGGAAGCCGTCCTGGCGGCCGGTCACCAGCTTGTGGACGTAGGCCAGGTGGCCGGTGTCCCACAGGATGCGGTCGTGCGGCGAGTCGAACACCCGGTGCAGGGCCAGGGTGAGCTCGACGACGCCGAGGTTGGAGCCGAGGTGCCCGCCGTTGCGGGCCACCGCGCCGACGATGAACGTGCGGATCTCGGTGGCCAGCGCCTGGAGCTGACGGTCGTCGAGCGACCGGAGGTCGGCCGGCGACGTGATCGATTCCAGGAGCATGTGGGACGAGGCCTCCGTGGCAGCGTTGCCAGGTCGGACGGGGCGTGGCCGGTTCGACCTTCCCGGGAACGCTACCCCGGCGGCTCGCGAAACCCCGTGTGGGAGGTGTGGAGATCCCGTGCGGACGCCGGCGCCGGCGCCCACCCGGGAGGGCGTCTCGACCAAGCCCGTGCAGCGACGCCACCTACCATGCAGCCCGTGGCACCGGTCGAGCGCGTGAGGGCGGTGGGCGAGCAGGCGATGGCCGCGCTGCGCCGTTCGGTCTCCGAGCGCCTGGCCGACCTGATCCGCAGCGACCCGGCCTGGGCGGCCCAGGCGGCCGACGTCGGCTTGATCGACAAGGCCTGGCTGGAGGCCCCGTCGGACCACCCGTTCCGCACCGCCCCGCCCACCGAGCTCGTGCAGCGCTTCCTCGAGCGGACCGCCGAGCAGCGACCCTCGGTGCTCGCCTCCATGGGGCTCAACGCCCTCCAGGGCCTGTCGCTCGTGCGGGCCGACTCCGCCGATGCGGCCACGCCGACCGCCCTGACCGTGATGTTCACCGACCTCGAGGGCTTCACCCGGTTCACCGCCGAGCAGGGCGACGAGGTCGCCGCCGCGCTGATCGCCGACCACCAGCGCGTGGTCGGCCCGATCGTGCGCAGCCGAGGCGGGCGGATCGTGAAGCGCCTCGGCGACGGGCTCATGTTGACCTTCCCCGCTCCGGAGGCGGCGGTGCTGGCCGCCCTCGAGCTGGTGGACGCGATCGGCGAACCGCTGCGGCTGCGCGCCGGCCTGCACGTCGGCGAGGCGGTCGTCACCCACGACGACCTCTTCGGTCACATCGTCAACGTCGCCGCCCGCATCACCGAGCAGGCCACCGGCGGCGTGGTGCTGGCGTCGGTCGACGTGCGGGAGGCGGCCGGGCCCCTCCCCGGCATCCGCTACGGGCGGGCCCGGCGCACGAACCTGAAGGGGGTCGACGCCATGTCGCTCTGCCGGGTCGAGCGCGCCGCGCCATGAGCGTGACGAGGCCCGACGACCCCGGCCGGCGGGCCCTGCTCGACACCATCGAGACCCAGCGGCTCGGCTGCGAGATGGCGGGCTCGCCCCTGTACGCCGACGTGCTCGACGCGGTGGCGACCGACGTGGTGGCCGGCGGCCCCTGCGCCCGCATCCTCGGGCCGCTGGCGACGGCGCCGTTCGGCGACGCCGTGCTGCTGCGCCTCCTCGCCGGCATGCACCTGCTGGTGCTCGAGGGGAGCGAGCCGGGCCTGGCCGCGCACTACCCGTCGGTGGGCGGCACGCCGGGGCCGGCGGTGGGGCTGGCGTTCGTCGACGCCGCCGCCCGCCACGAGGCCCGGCTGGTCTCGCTCGTCGGCCTCGGGGTGCAGACGAACGAGGTGGGGCGGAGCGCCGTCCTGCTCGGTGGCTACCTGGAGGTCGCCCGCGCCGGCCTCCCGCTGCGGATCCTGGAGGTCGGTGCCAGCGCCGGGCTCAACCTGCGCTTCGACCGCTACCGGTACGAGGCGGGCGACCGGTCGTTCGGGCCGGCGACGAGCCGGGTGCGCTTCGTCGACCCGTGGGTCGGCGCGGTGCCCGACCTCGACGGCCCCCTGCAGGTGGCGAGCCGGCGCGGCTGCGACCTCGACCCCATCGACTCCACCACCGAGGCCGGGCGGCTGCGGCTGCGCTCGCTGGTCTGGCCCGACCAACCGCTGCGGCGGGCCCGCCTCGACGCCGCCATCGACGTGGCCGCCGAGGTGCCGGTGGTCGTCGACCGGGCCGACGCCGTCGGGTGGCTCGCCGACCGGTTGGCCGAGCCGGCTCCGGGGCAGGTGACGGTGGTGGTCCACTCGATCGTCTTCCAGTACCTGGCGGCGGCCTCGCGCGCCGAGCTCCTCGCCGTGCTCGACGCGGCCGGGGCGCGAGCCGACCACGATGCCCCGCTCGCCTGGTTGCGCATGGAGCCCGGCGGGGACCGGGCCGAGACGCGCCTGACCGTCTGGCCGACCGGCACCACGGAGCTGCTGGCGACCAGCTCGTTCCACGGCCCGCCGGTCGCGTGGGCGGGCGGCCGGCGCCCGGTAGTCGGGTGACGGCACCGGCCCGCCTCGGCGGCGGCGATGGCGACGCCGGTGAGGGGCACCGCCACGAGCCGGGCGCCGCGCCCGCCGACGGCCGGGAGGTGGAGCGGGCGCCGCGCCTCCGGCCGCCGCTGCGCCAGGTCGGCGTGCTCGCCGCCCTCACCCTGCTGACCCGCCTGCCCGGCCTCGTCACCGGACGCTCGTTCAACACCGACGAGGCCACGCTCGGCATCGGAGGTCGGGCCATGGCGGCGGGCGGCGAGCTCTACGTCGACGTGCTGGACCGCAAGCCGCCTCTGCCGTTCCTCGCCTACCGCGTGGTCGGCACCGACGACCTCCGACTCGTCCGCGCCCTGGTGGCGATCCTGATCCTGGCCACCGCCGTCGTGCTGGCCGACGAGGCCCGCCGGCGGTGGGGCGGTCGCGCCGGGTGGGTGGCCGGCCTCGTCGTGGTGCTCGGCTCGTCGGCCCTGGGCCCCAACGACGCCCAGGCCGCCAACTTCGAGCTGTTCGCCCTGCTGCCGATCGCGGTGGCGGTGGTGGCGGCGGCCCGGGGCTGGGCCGCCACGGCGGGGGTGGCCCTCGCCGTGGCCGTGCTGTGCAAGCAGCCGGCCGCCGTCACCATCGTGCCGGTGGCGTGGTGCTGGTGGCGCACCGGCCGGTGGGCCGCGACGGTCCGGGGCCTCGTCGCCGGCGGCGTGGCCGGCCTCGCCCTCATGGCGCCGTTCGGCATCGGCCGGGTGCTCGACTGGGCCCTCCTCGGCACGGGCGGCTACCTCGGCATGGAGGCGTCCGACCTGGGCTTCGCCGCCGGGCGCCTGGCCGCGCTGGTCGGGCTCGCCGTCGCGTTCTGGGGCGGCGCCTGGCTGCTGGCCGCGGCACCGAGGGCGGCGGGCGGCAGGGCCGAGGTGGCGGTCGGTCGACGGCACGAGGACCTCGACCTGTGGCTGCTCCTCGGCGCCTCGGTGGTGGGCGTCGTCGCCGGCTTCCGCTTCTTCCCCCACTACCTCGTGCAGCTCCTGCCGGCGCTGGCGCTGCTCGCCGCCCGCGGTGCGACCCGTCGGCCGGCGTGGGTGCGACCGGCCGTGGCGTGGGCGGTGGTGGCGTCGCTCGCCGGCGCCGGGCTGGCGTGGCAGGTGGCGGTGACGGACGCTCCCGATGTCGAGACCTCGCTCGCCGCCCACGCCCGGCGCACCACCGACGCCGGCGACCGCATCCTGGTCTGGGGCAACGTGCCCGAGGTCTACTGGCTGGCCGACCGCCAGCCCGCCGGCGGCTTCACCCACAGCGAGTTCGTCACCGGCTACTCGGGGGGACGTCGGCCCCGCACCACC
>DATAGR010000182.1:0-1661 GCA_036263575.1 Aquihabitans sp.
CCGCAGGCGCGTGCTCGGCGGGCGCCGCCCTCAGGTCGGCGGGTCGCCGACGGGCGGGGCGCCGCCCTCCCGAGCACGGGCGGCGGCGGCCGTCTGCGGCCCGGCACCGTCGCCGACCTCGCCGTGGTCGGCGGGCTCGCCCTTGGCCACGGGCAGCGTCAGCACGGAGTCCGAGCCGCCGTGGTCGTTCTCGATGTAGGCGTCGGCGGCCGGGTCGTTCTCCCACCGCCCGTCGTCGAGGAGGTAGCGGAAGCGGTGGCTGTGCCCCGAGTCCAGCTCCACCACGGCGGTCAGCGAGCCGTCCTCGCCCCGCTCGAGCGGCGTCGCGCCGGGTTGCCAGTCGTTGAAGTCGCCGACGACGGAGCCCGACGACGCGCCGCTGTCGGGCGGGAGGCGGAACTCCACCCGGCAGCGGCCTGCTCGGACGTAGGACTTGGTGGGCATGGTCACTCCTCGGTCGCCGGTCTGCGTACCCGTCGCCCTGACCGGGTAGCCGTAGCCCATGCCCCTCAAGAAGGAAGACCTCCCCGGGACCCTGCAACGGTCGCCCTCCAAGGCCCAACGCACCTACGCCAAGACGCTCGAGAGCGCCGAGGAGACCTACGACGGCGACGAGGAGCGCGCTCACCGCACCGCCCTCTCGGCCCTCAAGCACAGCTTCGAGAAGGTCGGCGACCACTGGGAGCCCAAGGACGAGAAGGGCCCGTCGGACCCGCAGGCCGCCAAGAGCGGCAAGGAGGCCCGCGACAGCTCGAGCCCCACCGGCGGCGGGAAGGACGTCGGCACCACCAAGGCCGACCTCATGGACGAGGCCCGGAAGCTCGACGTGCCCGGCCGATCGAAGATGTCGAAGGACGAGCTCACCAAGGCCGTGGCCAAGGCGAAGCGCTAGCGATCAGGGCAGCACGACCGCCCGGTTGCCGAGCAGGAACACCCGCCCCTCGACGTGGGCCTTCACGGCCCGGGCGAGCACGACGCGCTCCAGGTCGCGCCCCACCACGCGCAGGTCGTCGGGGCCGTGCGCGTGCGAGACGCGGGCGACGTCCTGGTCGATGATCGGCCCCTCGTCGAGCTCGCTGGTCACGTAGTGGGCGGTGGCCCCGATCACCTTCACGCCGCGTGCCCAGGCCTGGTGGTAGGGCCGGGCGCCCTTGAAGCCCGGCAGGAACGAGTGGTGGATGTTGATGGCCCGCCCGGCGAGGCGCCGGCACACCTCGTCCGACAGCACCTGCATGTAGCGGGCGAGCACGACCACCTCGACCTCGAGCTCGTCGACCAGGGCCAGCAACCGGGCCTCCGCCTCGTCGCGCGTCGCCGGTGACACGGGCACGTGCTCGAAGGCGACGCCGCTGCGCTCGACGAGCGGGGCGAGGTCGGTGTGGTTCGACACCACGACCGGGATCTCGATCGGCAGGTCGCCGGCCTGCCGTCGGTACAGCAGGTCGACCAGGCAGTGGTCGTGGGCGGACACCATGACCAGCGTGCGGACCGGCCGGTCGGGCCGGCGCACGGCGAGGTCGGCGCCCAGCTCCGCGGCACGCGCCCCGAGCGACGCCCGCACCTCGGCGGGGTCGTCGACCGGCGCGTCGAAGCGGGTGCGCATGCAGAAGCTGGCGGTGGCGTCGTCGCCGAACTGCGCGCTCTCCAGGATGTTGGCGCCC
>DATAGR010000183.1:0-5825 GCA_036263575.1 Aquihabitans sp.
GGACCACCGCAAGCTCGGCATGGACCCCATGCCGCTGGGCGGCACCACCGCGCCGTTCCTCGAGCGGTACCCGCCGGTGGACGGTGCGCCGGCCTGACGCCCCCGCGACTCGTCGGGGGCGCGTCGCCACGGCCCCACATCTTTTTGCACGCGCCGTGCAACCTTGGCCTAGCGTGACGGCCGACACACGCCAGCTGCTGGGGAGCCGGACATGACCGACGTCGTCGCCAACCACCCGACCGCACCTCGCGCTCCGGCCTCCGCCGGCGCGGCGCCCCACCTGGGCTGGGCCCTGGCCGGGCTCTCGGCCGGCGCCGGCGTGATCCACTTCGCCATGGTCCCGGGCCACGCCGACGGCGGGCTCCTGGAGCCGCTCGGCTTCGCCGTCGTCGGCTGGTTCCAGCTCGTGGTGGCTGCAGCCGTCCTGGCCGACCGGGCGTCCGCCCGCTGGTACCAGGCCGCCATCGCCGGCAACCTCGCCGCCATCGGGCTCTGGGTCTGGAGTCGCACGACGGGCCTGCCCTTCGGCGCCCACGAGGGCGTGGCCGAGGACGTCAGCGCCATCGACGCGGCCGCCGTCCTGCTCGAGGTCGGCGTGGTGCTCCTCGCCGTCCGCCTCCTGCTCGCACCGGGCCGGACGGCCGTGGGGCGCCTGGCGCCGGCGCTCGTCGCCGTGGCCGCCCTCGGCCTCACCACGACGGTCATCACCTCACCCGACGCCGCCTCCCACGGCGGCACCGGCCACGACGACGCCGCCCACGGCGACGCTGGTCACGACGACGCCGCCCACGAGACCGCCGCCGGCGACCACCACGGCTCGACCGCGGCGGCGGGCGACGACCACGCCACGCTGATGGAGCAGATCGACGCCGACCGCTGCGACCGCGGCTTCAACACGGCGAGCTACTGGGCCGAGGCCGAGTACCTCGGCATCGACACGTACCAGGGTGGGGCCATGGCCGCCTCGGACGCCGGCCACGGCGACCACGGTGCGGAGGCAGCCGCCGCCGATGCGCCGGAGCCCGACCCGACCGGCGGACGGGGTTCGGTCGTGCTCGACGAGCTGGTCGCGGCCACGTCGATGGCGTCCGGTGGCGAGGTCGCCGCCGCCCGCCTCGTGACCCAGCTCGGCGAGGCCGACGAGGACGACTACGCCGCCTGGCTGTGGTGGCTCAAGAGCACCGGGGCCCTCGGGCACGACCACGGCGAGGCCGCGCCGGGCGACACCGGCGGCCACGGCGGCCACGTCGGCCCGCAGCCGTGGGTGGCCATGACGGACCCCGCCGAGTGCGAGCGCCTCGAGGACGAGCTGGCCCAAGCCCGCGAGGTCGCCCTCCGCTACCCCACGGCGGCCGATGCCATGGAGGCCGGGTGGGTGCGGGTCACGCCGTACGTGGCCGGCATCGCCGCCCACTACATGCGGTTCGGGTACGTCGACGGCGAGTTCCAGATCGACGAGCCCGAGATGATCCTCTACGACGGCAACGAGCCCGACGCCCACGTCGTGGGGCTCAGCTACTACATCATCCACGAGGGCGACGCCGAGCCGACCCAGGGCTTCACCGGCGCCAACGACCACGGCCACCGCCACATCGGCCTCTGCACGGGTCCGGGCGGCGTCATCGGCGACAGCACCACGACCGAGGAGGAGTGCGCCGCCCGTGGTGGACGCAAGTCCGACGGCTCGAACGGCTGGATGAGCCACGCCTGGGTCGTGCCCGGCTGCGAGAGCGCCTGGGGCGTCTTCAGCGCCGCCAGCCCGACCCTCGACAAGGCCCTCCAGGAGGGCTCGGGGAAGGACGACGGCGGGTGCGCGGCCAGCGCGGTGCGGGATCGCTACGACCTCGACGACGTCGCCGCCGCCCAGGCCGGGGGGAACTGAGCCGGATCAGCGCCTGCGGTGCCGGTCGAGGGCGCGCCGGTCGCGCTTGGTCGGCCGGCCCGCGCCGCGCTCGCGCTCGAACGCCGGCGGCTGGACCTCACGGGGCGGCGGCGGGGGGCTGTGGTCGACGAAGCAGGTGGCCGCCACCGGCGCGCCCACCCGCTTCTCGATGATCCGGACGACCTCCAGGTCCCGGTCCCGGTGGTCCAGGCGGGCTGTCACGCGGTCGCCGACGCGGACCTTGGTCGCCGCCTTCGCCGCGGCGCCGTTGATGCGGACGTGCCCGGCGGCGCAGGCGTCGCTCGCCGCCGACCGGGTCTTGTAGAGCCGGACGGCCCAGACCCACCGGTCGACGCGGGTCTCGTCGATCGCGTCGCTCCCGGTGGCCATGGCCCCATGGTCGCGCCTGCGAGGGCCGCGACGTCGAGGGGCGAGGCGGTCAGGCCGGGGAGGGGGAGAGGTCGAGCTCGAACCAGACGACCTTGCCGTCCTCGGCGATCGCCGACACGCCCCACGCCCGGGCCAGCTGCTCCACCAGCCACATGCCGAAGCCGCCCGGCGCCCTCGGGTCCAGCTCGCGCACCTGCGGCGGGTCGGGGGCGCGGTCGCGCACCTCGACCCGGGCGAGGTCGCCGGCGCGGCACACCCGGATCACGACCCACTGGCCGTCGGTGTGGACGACGGCGTTGGTGACGACCTCGCTGGTGAGGAGCGGGAGCGCCTCGGGCGGGTCGATGCCCCAGCGGCGCACGGCGTCGGCCACGAAGGCGCGGGCCTCGGCGACGCTCGCCACCTCGGAGGGGAGGTGCAGCACGGCGTCCTCGGGATCCTCGACCACGCCCATGGCTGCCAAGTACCCGTGCGCCGGCCGGCTCACCCCGCCGGCTCACCCCCGACCTCACCCGGACCGCCGCCGTCTGGTGGGATGGCGGCGTGCGCGACGAGGTCATCCGGGACGACAGCATCCGCCTCGGCCAGTTCCTGAAGCTGGCCGGGCTCATCGAGGTCGGCGGCGACGCCAAGGCGGTGCTGGCCGACGGCCGGGTCCGGGTGGGCGGGGAGGTCGAGACCCGGCGGGGCCGCCAGCTGCGGCCCGGCGACGTCGTGGCCCTCGACGGTGACGAGGTCCGGGTCGCCCACGACCCCGCCGCGCCCGGCTGACGGCCCTCGTAGGACGACTCAGCGGCGGACGGGCCGCCCGTCGCGGCGGCGGACGTGGTGGCGCTCGAGGCGCCGGGGCAGCGGACCGGTGCCGCCTCGCCGGGCCAGCTTGGCCAGCGCCTTGGCCGACTTGGGGCCCCGCAGGCGTCGGAACCAGGTCAGCCGGCCGTCCACCGCCAGCCCGGCCACCGCGCCCTTGCACACGTCCTGGCAGCGCACCATCCGGATGGCGACGTCGCCCGTCGCCGGCCCACGGTCACCGCCGGCGGCCAGGCGCCCCTCGACGCGTGCGACGAGCGCGTCCGAGCCCTTGCACTTCCGGCAGATGTAGACCTCGGTGGGCACGGCGTCGCCACCTACCCCTCGCCCGGCGGAGCGGGTCTCAGCGGAGCGGCGTGTGGGCCGGGTCGACGGCCTCGTCGGGGCGGACGGGGCCAGGCGGCGTGCCCTCGCCGAAGGGCCGGCCGCCGAGCTCCTCGCGGCCGTGGGGTTCGAGCCACCCGCTCAGGTCGGGGCCGGCGGGCACGACCTGGGTGGGGTTGATGGCCGTGTGGACCACGTAGTAGTGCTCCTTGATCTGCACGAAGTCGGTGGTGTCACCGAAGCCGGGCGTCTGGAACAGGTCCCGGGCGTAGGCCCACAGCACCGGCATCTCCGAGAGCTTCGAGCGGTTGCACTTGAAGTGGCCGTGGTAGACGGCGTCGAAGCGGGCGAGGGTCGTGAACAACCGGACGTCCGCCTCGGTGATCGTGTCGCCCACGAGGAAGCGCCGGCCGGCCAGGCGGTCCGACAGCTGGTCGAGCCGGTCGAAGAGGCGGTGGTACGCCTTCTCGTAGGACCGCTGCGAGGTGGCGAAGCCGGCGGCGTACACGCCGTTGTTCACGTCCTTGAACACGTCCTGCATCACCGCGTCGATCTCGTCGCGGTGCGCCTCGGGGTACAGGTCGGGGGCGCCCTCGCGGTGATGGGCCTTCCACTCCAGCGAGAGGTCGAGCGTGATCCGCGGGTAGTCGTTCGTGACCACCTGGCCGGTCGGGACGTCGACCATCGCCGGCACGGTGATGCCCTTGGGGTAGCCCGGGAAGCGGGCCTCGAAGGCGTCCTTGAGCCGAGGGATGCCGAGGACCGGGTCGACGCCGCCCGGGTCCAGGTCGAACTGCCAGCTGCGCTCGTCGTGGGTCGGCCCGGCGATGGCGAGGGAGATGGCGTCCTCGAGGCCGAGGAGGCGTCGCACGATGATCGCCCGGTTCGCCCACGGGCACGCTCGGGCGACCACGAGGCGGTAGCGGCCCGCCTCCACCGGCCAGCCGTCGCGCCCGTCGGCGGTGATGCGGTCGGCGATGTAGTCGGCGTCGCGGATGAAGGCGCCGTCGGGGTTGTCGAGGCCCTTCTGCATCGAACCGGGCCGGGCCGGTCGGTCGTCGCTGCTGGCGTCCTGGGTCTGCTGCTGGGTCACGGATCGACCGTACCCAGGAGCACCCCGGATGGCACCTGGCCGGCTTCCCGGCCGCCTCGAGGGGTCGGGCAGGCGCCCCGAGGGGCCGTGGTAGGTTCGCCCGGCCGACGAGCTCATGGAGAACACCCCGATGGCCGCAGTCACCAACGCCACCACCACGCCGGTCAAGGGCGAGCACGTCGCCGTGCCGGCCTGGTCGCTGCTGCTCCTGGCCGCCGCCGTGCTCGGGGCCTACCTCATGCTGCAGGAGAACGGGCTGGTCATGAGCAACTGGGCCACCGCCCACGAGCTCTTCCACGACGCCCGCCACGCCATGGGCTTCCCCTGCCACTGACGCCGTCGGCGTCGCCATCGTGACCCCCACCATGAAGGGGTTCGTGCTGCGGGGCCTGGCCGCGGGCGCGGTCGGCGGCGTGGCGTGGGCCCTGTTCCTGCGGTTCGTCACCGAGACGCAGATCGACATCGCCCTCCGCTACGAGGACGCCGCCGGCCTCGGCGCCGGCCCCGCCGACGACGCCCTCTTCGGTCGAGGGGCGCAGCAGGCGGGCGGCATGCTCGGCGCCGTGCTCTACGGCATGGTGCTCGGCCTCGTGCTGGGGGTCGCTGTTGCCGCCCTGCACCACCGCATCGCCGCGCACCACGAGTTCGGCCGGGCCGTTCGGGTGGCCACCGGCGCCTTCGTGGCCCTCGTCGCCATCCCGATGCTCAAGTACCCGCCGAACCCGCCCACGGTGGGCGACCCCGACACCGTGGCCGACCGCACGACCGACTTCCTGCTCCTCATGGGCGCGTCGATCGTGGTGGTCTTCCTCGCGTTCTTCGCCTGGCAGTGGTGCACGGACCGGGGCACCGACGGGGCGCCTCGCTTCGCGCTCGTCGGCGGCGGTCTGGTGGTGGCGGTTGCCCTCCTGTACGCCGTCTGGCCGGCATCGCCCGACGGCGTCGCGCCGCCCGACAACGAGGCCGCGCCCGCATACGTCGTCGCCGACGACGCCCCGTCGGCGGTGCTCGACGCCATGCTCGCCACCGCCCGGGCGACGGGCGGCGAGCGCCTCCGCGACCCCGCCGATCCCGACGAGCCCCTCGACCTCGACACCGTCGTCGACGGCGACGACCTGCGGGGCGTGCCGGTGGTCGCCGGCACCTCCGAGCTGGTGCCGCACAGCTACGCCGGCATGGTGTGGCACTTCCGGATGCAGGCCTTCGCCGGCTACGCCCTGCTGTGGGCCGTCACCGCCACCACGTTCGGCCTCCTGGCCGACCGGCGAGCGCGGACCGGCGGCCGCGCCGGGGCCCCGCCCGACGCCGAGCCGGCGCCCGCCGAGC
>DATAGR010000184.1:0-5623 GCA_036263575.1 Aquihabitans sp.
ACGTCGCCCGCATCGAGTACGTCGACCGCGAGGCCACCTTCGAGCAGTTCAAGGAGATCTTCGAGGGCGAGGACGTCATCCTCCGCAACGTCACCGCCGCCGACCTCCCCACCAGCTTCAAGGTCGAGCCGACCGACAAGGACGCGCGCACGGTCTCGGACCTCGCCACCTACTACCGCAAGCGCCCGAACGTCTTCGAGGTCACCGCGGCCACCGACGTCATCCGTGAGATGAAGGGCATGACCACCTTCGTCAACAACGGCCTGTTCGTGTTCGCCGTGTTCCTGCTGCTGGCGTCGTGCCTGCTGATCCTCAACACGATCCGCACCGCCATGTTCGCCCGGCGGCGCGAGATCGAGGTGATGAAGCTCGTGGGCGCCACGAACTGGTTCATCCGCGTCCCGTTCATGCTGGAGGGGCTCGTCCAGGGCATCCTCGGCGGCGGGCTCGCGGTGGGCTTCGTGTTCCTCGCCCGTCACTGGATCGACGACCTCCTGAACCGCTCGGACAGCCTGGCGCTGCTCCAGCAGTTCTCGATCTCGCCGGGCGACGTCACGCTGGCGTGCCTGATCGTCGTCGGCACCGCCGTGCTGCTGAGCGTCCTCAGCTCCGCGCTGGCCACCCGCCGCTTCCTCGACGTCTGACCCGCCGGGCGCCGGCAGCGCCCGGTCGGTGCGGGCGCCGGGGCGCCCCGGTCAGCCGTGCAGCGCGACGGGCAGCTCGTCGAGGCCGCGCAGCACGATGCGCCCGTTGTGGGTGACCGGCCCGGCCGCCTCCATGTCCGGGAAGCGGCGCACCAGGCGGCCGATCGCCTCCTGGCCCTCGAGGCGGGCCAGGGCGGCACCCAGGCAGTGGTGCACGCCGCTGCCGAACGAGACGTGCTCGCGGGCGTCGGGCCGGCCCAGGTCGAGGCGGTCGGCATCGGGTCCGAACTTGCGGGGGTCCCGGTTGGCCGACCCCAGCACGGTCGTGACGAACTCGCCGGGGCCGATGGTGTGGCCGCGCAGCTCGATCGGCTCGAGGGCGATGCGACGTGAGAACTGCACGGGGCTGTCCCAGCGGAGCAGCTCCTCGACGGCGTTGACGTCGAGCGACGGGTCGTCGATCAGGCGCCGCCGCTGGTCCGGGTGGCCGAGGAGGGCGTGCACGCCGTTGCCGATGAGGTTGACCGTCGTCTCGTGGCCGGCGAGGAAGAGGAGGGCGACGTTGTCGACCAGCTCGGCGTCGGAGAGCACGTCGCCGTGGTCCTCGGCGGCGATGAGCGCGCCGAGCAGGTCGTCGTCGTCCGGGCGGCCGCGCTTCCACGCGATCGCCTCGCTGATGACCCGGTTCATCTGGTCGATGGCGGCGAAGATGGCCTCGGCGTGCTGGAAGGCCAGCACGGGGTCGAGGGCCTGGGTGACGGTGTGGGACCAGCTGCGGAGCTGGTCGCGGTCGCCCTCGGGCATGCCGAGCATCTCGGAGATGACGGTGAAGGGGAGCGGGAACGCCAGCTCGCCGACGAGGTCGACGGGCCCGTCGCGGCCGTCGAGGTCGTCGAGGATGTCGTCGACCAGCTCGCCGGCCCGGGCCCGGATGCGCTCCACGGCCCGGGGCGTGAACGCCTTGGAGACCAGCTTGCGGAGGCGGGTGTGGTCCGGCGGGTCGATGTTCAGGATCGCCAGGCTGCGGCGGACCGTGCGGCCCTCGACCAGCTCGGCCATCTGCTGGCGGCGGTTGGTGCGCTCGCCGGTGATCCTGCGGTCCTCGACGGACGTGTTGGGCTTCCGCAGCAGCGAGTGGACGTCCTCCCAGCGCGTGACCATCCACGTGTCGAAGACGCTGTGGTGGACGGGATCGTGGTCGCGGAGCCCGGCGTACTGCTCGTACGGGTCCTCGTAGAAGCCGGGTGCGAACGGGTCGAGCCCGCCGACGGGTGCGGTTGCCGGATCGGACATGCCCCGACCCTACTCCTGAGGCCAACTAGTTGCAGTGGGTGTGCAACATGTCTCCCCGCCCGGACGGGGCGCGGGCCTAGGGTGCCGTTCGTGCGCTTCAGCCTCTGGACCAACAGCGAGACGGCCTGGCCGGACCTCCTCGAGCGGGCGACGGCCGCCGAGGCGGCCGGCTACGACGGCGTGTGGGTCGCCGACCACTTCATGCCGAACAGCACGCACGTGGAGCGGCCGATGCTCGAGTGCTTCTCGGTGCTCGCCGGCCTGGCCGCCGCGGTGCCGCGCGTCCGGCTCGGCTCGCTCGTGGCCGGCGCCACCTACCGGCACCCGGCGGTGCTGGCCAACCAGGCCACCGCCATCGACCACGTCAGCGGCGGGCGGTTCGTCCTCGGCCTCGGCGCCGGGTGGCAGGAGAACGAGCACGAGGCGTACGGCATCGAGCTGGGCTCGGTGCGCGAGCGCATCGACCGCTTCGAGGAGGCCTGCGAGGTCGTCACCTCACTGCGCGACCGACCCGCGACCACGTTCGACGGCACCCACTACCGCCTCGCCGACGCCCCGATGGAGCCGAAGCCGCTGGGTCCGCTCCCGCTGCTCATCGGGTCGAGCGGCCCGACCCGCATGGCTCGGATCGTGGCCCGCTGGGCCGACGAGTGGAACACCTGGGGCACGCCCGAGGGCTACGCCGAGAAGGCGGCCCACGTCGACCGGGCGCTGGAGGCCAGCGGGCGCGACCCCGTCTCGCTCCAGCGGTCGACGCAGGCCTTGGTGCTCCTCGGCCCCGACGGCGCCGCCAAGGCCGAGGAGCTGGCTGCGATCCGGCCTGCGGTGGGCGGCACGCCGGCGCAGTTGGTGGAGGTGGTCGGCCGCTACGCCGACGCCAGCGTCGACGAGCTGATCGTCCCCGACTTCACCTTCGGCGGTCAGTCGCAGGCGTTGGAGACGATCGAGCAGATCGCCCGCGAGGTCGTGGACGTGGTCCGATGACCGGGCTGCGGGGTCGCGCCGCCATCGTCGGCGTCGCCGACGCGGTGTCGCCCACCGGCATGCTCGACGGCTCCATCCGGTCCCTCGAGGTGCAGGTGATCCGCGAGGCGCTCGACGATGCCGGCCTATGCATCGCGGATGTCGACGGCGTCTTCTCCAACCTCTCCAACGGCTGGGCGCCGTCGCTCGAGCTGGCGGAGTACCTCGGGATCTCGCCCCGCTGGACCGACTCGACGCAGACCGGCGGGTCGAGCTTCGAGATCCACGTCGAGCACGCGGCGGCGGCCATCGCCCTCGGGCTCTGCGAGGTCGCCGTCATCGTCTACGCAGCGACGCCCTACTCCTCGTTCAAGAAGGGCGGCCCCGGGTTCGGCAGCCGCCAGGCCGCGCCCGGCGCGACGCCGCAGGCCGAGTGGGAGCTGCCCTACGGCAACCGGATGCCGATGGGCGCCTACGCGCTCGCCGCCAGCCGGCACATGCACGACTTCGGCACCACCAGCGAGCAGCTGGCCCAGATCGCCGTCGACACCCGGACCTGGGCGACGCGCAACCCGAGGGCCCGGCTCCAGGACCCGATCACCGTCGACGACGTGCTGGCGTCGCCGATCCAGGCCGCCCCGCTGCACAAGCTCGACTGCTGCCTCGTGACCGACGGCGCCGGTGCCGTGGTGCTCACCAGCGCCGAGCGAGCCCGTGACCTCCACAGGCCGCCGGCGCTCGTGCTCGGCACCGGCACCTGCCACACCCACGCCATGATCAGCCAGATGCCGGACCTCACGACCACCGGCGCCGCCGTCTCGGGCCCGCTCGCCTTCGAGGCCGCCGGGCTGGCACCGGCCGACGTCGACGTCGTGCAGCTCTACGACTCGTTCACCATCACCGTCCTCCTCCTGCTCGAGGACCTCGGCTTCTGCCCCAAGGGCGAGGGCGGCCCCTTCGTGGCCGACGGCGTGCTGGCGCCCGGCGGTGCCCTCCCGGCCAACACGACCGGCGGTGGGCTCGCCTACACCCACCCCGGCATGTTCGGGATGTTCCTGCTCGTCGAGGCGGTGCGCCAGCTCCGCGGCGAGTGCGGCGACCGGCAGGTCCCCGGCGCCGAGGTCGCCCTGGCCCACGGCAGCGGGGGCGTGCTCTCCGCCATGTCGACCACGATCCTCGGCACGGAGGCCACCGCATGAGCGACCCGTCGAACCTGCCGCTGCCCGACGGCACCCCGGACCGCACGCTGCCCCCGATGTCGCCGGCCGCCGAGCCGTTCTGGGAGGCGACCCGCGAGCGCCGGCTCGTCCTCCAGTGGTGCCGGAGCTGCGACCGCCCGATCCACTACCCGCGCGAGGCGTGCCCGTCGTGCCTGGGCGACGACCTCGAGTTCCGCCCGGCCGCGGGGACCGGCGTCGTCCACGCCCTCACCGTGGTGCCCAAGGCGCCGAACCCCACCATGGCCGGGCGCGAGCCCTACGTCGTCGCCCTGGTGGAGCTGCCCGAGGGCGTGCGGCTGCTGTCGAACGTGTTCGCCGACGATCCGTGGGCCGTCGCCATCGGCGACCACGTGTCGGTGGCGTGGGAGCCGCTCACCGACGGCCGCCACCTGCCGGTCTTCGTCCCGGGCGACGGGGGAGCTCCGCCACCCCGCTGAGCGGCCCGCCTGGCGCCGGACGACGATGTCCCGAAGCGGGGCGAGGTCTGGCACAATGGTCCGTCGTTTCCGGTCGATCCTCGACCGACGAAGTGGAGCCTGATGTCGTTCAAGGTCAACGATCGCGTCGTCTACCCGCACCATGGCGCGGCCGTGATCAAGAAGAAGGTCAAGCGCGAGCTCCAGGGCGAGACGCGCGAGTACTTCGTGCTCGAGATGGTCCACGGCGACCTCATGCTCTCCGTGCCGGTCGACATGGCCGAGGAGGTGGGCATGCGCCCGCCGATCTCGAAGTCCGACGTCGACGACCTCTTCCGCCTCATCGCCAAGCGCGACGTGCGCGAGCCGGCCAACTGGTCCCGGCGCTTCAAGAACCACCAGGAGAAGATGAAGTCGGGCGACGTCTACCAGGTGGCCGAGGTCGTGCGGAACCTCGCCCTGCGCGAGAAGGGCAAGGGCCTCTCCACCGCCGAGAAGTCCATGCTCGAGCGGGCCCGCGGCATCCTCGTCTCGGAGCTCAGCTTCGCCCTCAACGTCACCGAGGACGACGCCCTCGACAGGCTCGAGAAGGGCCTCGAGTAGTCCTGGCACCGACGGCACCCTGAGGGGCGCGCCGCCCGAGGTCAGTCGGTGACGGCGCCCTGGCGCTCCTGGCGGCGCGAGAGCCGGCCGAGCTCCTCGGCGTGGGCCAGCGCGTTGGCGACGTGCTCCTGCAGCGCAGCCCGGTTCGACGCGATCAGCTCCTCGAGCTGCTCGCGCCGGGTGGCCAGCTCGGGGTCGCCCTCGAGCAGGGCCGGGTCGACGGCCTCGCCACGGTGGCCGGCCCGCACGTTGGCGATCGCCGCGGTGGCCTTGCCCCAGTGGGCCTTGAACATGCCGTGGTCGAACTGGCCGTCGCGGATGCGAGCGGCGGTCTTGACCCGGGCCGGCGGGGCCTTGAGGTCCGAGACGAGGCCCACGAAGCTCAGCGCCCGCAGCACGTAGTAGCTGACGTCGAACTCCCACCAGTAGAAGCCCTGCCGGGCCGAGGCCTGGTAGTAGTGGTGGTTGTTGTGCCACCCCTCGC
>DATAGR010000185.1:0-1780 GCA_036263575.1 Aquihabitans sp.
GTCGTCGAGCAGCGGGGCGTCGAGGTCGGCGACGAACGCGAACGGCCCGCCGTCGGCCGGCACGGCCGCCGGGCCCTGGTCGGCGCCGGTCACGACGTCAGGTGAACGCCGACTTGATGCGCGACAGGAAGCCCTTCTCCGGCGGGGCGACCTCCTCGCCACGGCGGGCGGCCACCAGGCGGAGGGCGTCCTCGACCTCGGGGTCGAGCTCGACCGGGGTGTCGACCAGGACGTGGACCAGCAGGTCGCCGCGCCCACGGCCGCGCACGTGCGGCACGCCCCGCCCTCGCAGGCGGAACACCTTGCCGGTCTGGGTGCCCTTCGGGACGACCAGGTCCTCGGTGCCGTCGAGCGTGTCGAACGGGAGGACCGCGCCCAGCGCGGCCTGCGTCATCGGGAGGTGCAGCTCGTGCACGAGGTCGACCCCGTCGCGCTGGAAGCGGTCGTGGCGCCGCACCCGGACCTGCACGTAGAGGTCGCCCCGGCCGCCGCCGCGGACGCCGACCGCGCCGAACCCGCTGAGGCGGAGGGTCGAGCCGGTGTCGACGCCCGCCGGGATGTCGACGGTGTAGGTCTTCTCGGTGATCTCCCGGCCCTCGCCGTGGCAGGTCTCGCAGGGGTCGGGGATGACCTCGCCTGCTCCCCGGCACACCGGGCACGGGGCCGCGGTGACCATCTGGCCGAGGATCGACTGGCGCACCTGGCGCACCTGCCCGGCGCCGCCGCACTGGTCGCAGCGCTGGGCCGAGGTGCCCGGCTTGGCGCCGGTGGCCTCGCACGTCTCGCAGGCCACCGCGGTGCGGACCGTGACCTCCTCGGTGCCGCCGAAGACGGCCGCCTCGAAGTCGATCTCGACCGCGACCTCCAGGTCGGGGCCCGAGGCCGGGCCCTGGCGCCCGCCCCCACCACCGCCGAAGCCGCCGCCCTGGCCGCCGAAGAAGGCGTCGAAGATGTCGCCCAGGCCGCCACCGGCGCCGCCGAAGCCGAACGGGTCGCCGCCGGCACGGGGGCCGTCGGCGCCGAAGCGGTCGTAGTGCGCCCGCTTCTCCGGGTCGCTCAGCACCTCGTAGGCGGTGGCGACCTCCTTGAAGCGGGCCTCGGCCTCGGCGTCGCCCGGGTTGTTGTCGGGGTGGTAGCGGCGGGCCGCGATCCGGTAGGCGCGCTTGATGTCGTCGTTGCTGGCGGTGCGCTCGATCTCGAGGAGCGCGTAGTAGTCGGTGGCCACGGCGGGGTCAGCCCTCGCTCAGCCGGTTGCCGAGGCGCTGCCCCACGACGGCCACCGCGGCGAGCGCCTGGGGGTAGTTCATGCGGGTGGGGCCGAGCACGCCGACGGTGCCGACCCGCTCGCCGTCGACGTCGTAGGGCGCCACCACGAGGGCGCAGTCGGCGAGGGGCTGCATGCCCGTCTCGCTGCCGATGGCGACGTTGAGGCCGCGATCGACGACGTCGCGCAGCAGCGACACGACCACGAGCTGCTGCTCGAGGATGGTGAGCACCGAGCGGACGGTCTCCACGGCGTCGAACGACGCCGCCATGCGTGACGCCCCGTTCACGAAGACGTGGTCGACCTCGTCGTCCGCGGGCGCCGCCAGCACGGCGCGCACGCGACCGAGGACGTCCTCGACGTGGGAGTCGGGTGCCGGCTCGACGGTGGCCAGCTCGGCGATCGTGCGCCCGACGCCCCGGGTGGCGAGGTGGGTCACCGCGGCGGCGAGCAGGTCGTCGTCGGCGTCGGCGGCGAGGTCGACAGTCCGCTTCTCGACCACGCCGTTGGCCAGCA
>DATAGR010000186.1:0-2535 GCA_036263575.1 Aquihabitans sp.
GCACGACGGTGCCGAAGCGGTCTCCTGTCTCGAGCACCGAGGCGGGGAAGACCTCGCCGATCCGGCCGGCGAGGACGAAGGCCTCGGTGGCATCGACCACGGCGCGGTCCAGCTTCCGGGCCCTCGCGTCGCCCTCGGCCATGAGCTCCGGCAGGAGCGGCAGGGCGCCGAGGGCCCAGGCCGGCACCTCGCGGCCGGCCGCGGTCGCCAGGCACACCTCGGTCCCGAACCGGTCGACGAGGCGACGGAGCGGCGCGGTGACGTGGGCGTAGGGCCCGCCGATCCCGGCGTGCCCGGGGTCGGCGGGCCGGTCGCCGTCGAAGGCGGTGTAGCCGGCGCCCCGCAGGAGCTCGGCAGCGAGGTCGGCGAAGGCGGCGTGGTGGTGCTGTGCGGTGTCGAGCGCGGCCAGCACGGCGCTGGGGTGGGCGCCCTCGGGCCAGGCGACCCCGAGGCCGAGCGCGGCCTGCCGGAGGCGGGGGAACGCGCCCCGGTCCGGCTGGGGGAGCGTGCGCAGGATCCCGACACCGGCGTCGAGCATGATCGCCGCCGCCGCCCGGCCGGTGAGGAGCGACACCTGGGCGTTCCAGCGCTCCACCGGCAGCTCGGCGCGCCGGGTCACGGTCCAGCGCCCGTCGGGCCCGGGCGACACCTCCTGCTCCGGCAGGCCGAGCTCGATCGCCTGGCGCCGCGTGCTGGCGGCCAGGAGGGCGGTGCCCAGGGCCGGCAGCAGGGCGAGGGGGTCGGGCGCGCGTCGTGCGTCGACCGCCGCCTGCACCTCGGCGTAGGTCAGCTGGGCCCGGCTCCGGACGGTCGCCCGCCGCACGTCTACTGCGCCGGTGGTGCCGTCGGGAGCGACGTCGATGGTCCACAGCACCGCGGGGCGGGGCCCGTCGGGCAGGAGGGAGGCGGCGGCCTCGCCCAGCGCCGGCGGGTGCAGCGGCGTGCGCACGTCGGGCGCGTAGTAGGTCTGCGTGCGCCGTCGGGCCTCGGCGTCGACGGCGTCCCCGGCCGTGACCCAGGTGGCGACGTCGGCGATGGCGTACCGGACCCGCCAGCCGCCGTCGGCACCGGCTTCGACGGCGAGGGCCTGGTCGAGGTCGCGCGAGCCCGGCGGGTCGATCGTGACGAGCGGCAGGTCGGTCGCATCCGACGGCGGCGAGGGCGGCGAGGTGGCGGCGGCCTCGGCGGCGGCCAGCGCCTCGGCCGGGAACGCACCCGGCACCTCGAGCTCGCGGCGGATGGCCTCGAAGTCCACGTCGGGCACCACGGGGGAGACGACGCGCCGGAGGACCACGGGCGCCGTTCTACCCGCTCGGCGGGCGGCCGACGTGGGTCGGTAGCCTGCGGCCCATGCCCGAGGAGCCCGCCGAGCCGGACTACCCGGAGCGGTGGGAGGCCGACGTCGTCCTCTCGGACGGCGGGACCATGTCGGTCCGCCCGATCCGTCCCGACGACGCCGAGCGGATCGTCCGCTTCCACGAGCGGCAGTCGCCCGAGAGCATCTACTTCCGGTTCTTCTCGCCCCGACCGCGGCTCTCCGAGCGGGACGTCGAGCGCTTCACCCACGTCGACTACGCCGACCGCATGGCCTTCATCGGGCTGATCGGCGACGAGCTGGTCGGCGTGGCCCGCTACGACCGCCACCGGGCGCGCAGCGACGCCGAGGTCGCCTTCTTCATCGACGACGCGCACCACGGGCGCGGGATGGCCACGGTGCTGCTCGAGTACCTCGCGGCGGCGGCCCGCGAGGCGGGCATCTCGGGGTTCACCGCCACGGTGCTGCCCCAGAACCGCAAGATGCTGGGCGTCTTCACCCAGGCGGGCTTCACCGCGCGCAGCCACTTCGAGGAGGGCGTGATCGAGGTCGAGCTCGGCATCGAGCCGACGCCCGAGGCCCTCGCCGCCATCGAGGCGCGGGCCGGCACCGCCGAGGCCCGGTCCGTCGAGCGGATCCTGCGGCCGACCTCCATCGCCGTGGTCGGCGCGTCGCGCGAGGAGGGCACGCTCGGCCACCAGGTGTTCCGCCAGCTCGTGTCCCGGGGCTTCAACGGGCCGGTGTACCCCGTCAACCCGCAGGCGACCTATGTGGCCAGCGTGCGGGCGTGGCGGTCGGTGCTCGACGTGCCCGGGGAGCTCGACCTGGCCGTCATCTGCGTGCCCGCCGACGAGGTCCTGCGGGTGGTCGAGGAGTGCGCGGTCAAGCGGGTCCAGGGCCTGGTGGTGCTGTCGTCCGGCTTCGCCGACAAGGACGAGGCCGGAGAGCGGGCCGAGGCCCAGCTCGTGGGCTACGCCCGCCGCCACGGCATGCGCCTCATCGGGCCCAACGCGCTCGGGGTGATCAACACCGATCCCGAGGTCCGGATGCACGCGACGTTCGTCGGGGTGGACCCGATCCCGGGCCGCATCGGCCTGGTGGCGCAGTCGGGCGTGATCGGCGCGGCGGTGATCGACGGCGCTCGCCACGTGGGCCTCGGCATCTCGTCGTTCGTGGCCGTCGGCAACAAGGCCGACGTCTCCAGCAACGACCTCCTGCGG
>DATAGR010000187.1:0-5482 GCA_036263575.1 Aquihabitans sp.
CTGGCCGTGCTCCGGGCCCAGCGGGAGCTCGGCGTGGAGGTGGGCGACGACGTGCTCGACGCCTACGGGGCGGTCGTGGACACGGTCGACCTGGCCTCGATCGCCGAGCGCGAGCGGGTGACGCGCCACGACGTCAAGGCCCGGATCGAGGAGTTCTCCGCCCTCGCCGGCCACGAGCAGATCCACAAGGGCATGACCTCCCGGGACCTGACCGAGAACGTCGAGCAGCTACAGGTGCGGGACGCGCTGGTGCTGGTGCGGGGCCGCATGCTCGCCACGCTCGTGCGCCTCGCCGAGCGGGCGTCCGAGCACGCCACGTTGGTCATGGCCGGTCGCAGCCACAACGTGCCGGCCCAGGCCACCACCCTGGGCAAGCGCTTCGCCAACAGCGGCCAGGAGCTGCTCGTGGCCCTCCGGCGGGTCGACGACCTGCTCGACCGCTACCCGCTGCGCGGGATCAAGGGCCCGGTCGGCACCCAGCAGGACATGCTCGACCTGCTCGGGTCGCCCGAGGCGGTCGAGCGCCTCGAGGGCGCCGTCGCCGGCCACCTCAGCTTCACCGCCGGCCTGCGCAACGTGGGCCAGGTGTACCCCCGGTCGATCGACCTCGACGTCGTGGCCGCCCTCGTCCAAGCCGCCGCCGGCCCGTCGAGCCTGGCCACCACCATCCGCCTCATGGCCGGCCAGGAGCTGGTCACCGAGGGGTTCAAGGCCGGCCAGGTGGGGTCGTCGGCGATGCCCCACAAGATGAACTCGAGGTCGTGCGAGCGGGTGTGCGGCTTCGCGGCCATCCTCTCGGGCCACCTCGCCATGGTCGCCCGCCTCGCCGGCGACCAGTGGAACGAGGGCGACGTCAGCGACTCGGTGGTGCGGCGAGTGGCCCTGCCCGACGCCTTCTTCGCCATCGACGGCCTGTTCGAGACGTTCCTCACCGTGCTCGACGAGTTCGGCGCCTACCCGGCCGTGGTGGACCGGGAGCTGCGCCGCTACCTGCCGTTCCTCACCACCACCAAGGTGCTCATGGCTGCGGTGCGCCGGGGGGTCGGGCGCGAGGTCGCCCACGAGGCCATCAAGGAGCACGCCGTGGCCGTCGCCCTGGCCATGCGCGAGCAGGGCACCGAGGGCAACGACCTGTTCGACCGGCTGGCCGCCGACCCCCGGCTGCAGCTGACCGCGGAGGACCTCGAGGGGATCGTCGCCGACCCGCTGACGTTCGTCGGCACCGCCCCCGACCAGGTGGCGGCGTTCGTCGCCGAGGTCGACGAGCTGGCCAAGGCGGACCCCGACGCCGCCGCATACTCGCCCGCCGAGATCCTCTGACGCTCCGGCGGCACCGGCCGCCGGAGCCGTTCACTACATTCGGCGGCGATGACCGACGTGCAGCTGCCCCACCTCTCCTCCGGCAAGGTCCGGGACATCTACGACGCCGGCGAAGGGCGGCTCCTGCTCGTCACCTCGGACCGGCTCTCCGCGTTCGACGTGGTGATGGACGAGCCGATCCCCGACAAGGGCCGGGTGCTGACGGCCATGTCCGCGTTCTGGTTCGAGCGCTTCGCCGACGTCGTGCCCGGCCACCTCATCTCGACCGACGTCGCCGACCTCCCGATCGACGACCCCGACCCGGACCTCGCCGGCCGGGTCATGCTGTGCCGGCGGGCCGAGATGCTCGACATCGAGTGCATCGTGCGGGGCTACCTCACCGGCTCGGCGTGGAAGGAGTACCGGACCTCCGGGACCATGCACGGGACGAAGCTGCCCGAGGGCCTGCTGGAGTCGTCGCCGCTCCCCGAGCCGGTGTTCACGCCGTCGACCAAGGCCGAGGTCGGCGGCCACGACGTCAACGTCAGCTTCGAGGAGGCCGCGAACCTGGTCGGTCGCGAGCTGGCCGAGCAAGCCCGTGACATCTCGATCGACCTGTACACCCGAGGCGCCGAGTGGGCCGCCGAGCGCGGCATCATCATCGCCGACACCAAGTTCGAGCTCGGCCTGGTCGACGGCGAGCTGATCCTGGCCGACGAGGTCCTCACCCCGGACTCGTCGCGCTTCTGGCCGGCCGACCGCTGGCAGCCCGGGGCGACGCCGCCGTCGTTCGACAAGCAGCCGGTGCGCGACTTCCTCGAGGGGCTCGACTGGGACAAGACGCCGCCGCCGCCGGCGCTCGGCGACGACGTCGTGACGGCCACGCGCGCCCGCTACGTCGAGGCCTACGAGCGCATCACCGGCCGCTCGTTCGCCGACTGGCCAGGGGTGGCCTGACCCCCCACGGCCTGTGCCACGATGGCCCGATGCTGTTCTCGGTGCTCGTCGAGGTCTCGTTGCGCGAAGGGGTGGCCGACCCGCAGGGCGCCACGATCGAGCGCTCGCTCCCGCACCTCGGCTTCGACGGCGTGCGCGGCGTGCGGGTCGGCAAGTCGATCCGCTTCGACGTCGAGGCGGCCGACGAGGCCAGCGCACGCGCCGAGGTCGACGACCTCTGCCGGCGCTTCCTCACGAACCCGGTCATCGAGGACGCGAGCATCGAGCTCACCGCCCGTGACGCCGCGGCGAGGAGCTGATGGCCCCCCGCATCGGCGTGGTGCAGTTCCCGGGCTCGAACTGCGAGCTCGACGTCGTGGAGGCCGTCGGGGCGCTCGGCGGCGACGCCGAGGTCCTGTGGCACGGTGATGCCACCGTGGCCGGCGTGGACGCCGTGGTCGTCCCGGGCGGCTTCGCCCACGGCGACTACCTCCGGCCCGGCGCCATCGCCCGCTTCTCGCCGGTGATGTCGGCGGTGGTCGACCTGGCCCGAGCCGGTGGCCCCGTGGTGGGGATCTGCAACGGCTTCCAGGTCCTCACCGAGGCCGGGCTCCTGCCGGGCGCCCTGCAGAAGAACAAGGGCCTCAAGTTCCTGTGCACCACGGTGGGCCTGCGGGTCGACTCCACCGATTCCGCGCTCACCTCGGCTGCCGAGCACGGCGCCGTGCTCCAGGTGCCCAACAACCACTTCGAGGGCAACTACACCTGTTCCCCCGAGACGCTCGCCGAGCTGCGCGACCAGGACCGGGTGGTGCTGCGCTACGTCGACAACCCGAATGGCTCGGTCGACGACATCGCCGGCATCACCAATGCGGAGCGCAACGTGGTCGGGCTGATGCCGCACCCGGAGCGCGCGTCGAGCGCGCTGCTCGGCAGCGAGGACGGCGTCCCCCTGCTGCGCTCGCTCGTGGCGGCCGCCTCCGCCTGAGGGCGCGGGCGCCCGACCCGATCGGCCGGGCGCCGCGGCGGGCTCAGGCGCTGCGGCGGATCCCGGCCTTGCTGAGCACGGCCGGCGTGACGCCCACGGCGCGGAACGCGGCGTAGCTGATGCCCTTTCGGGCTGCGTACGGCGCGGCGGCGGCGATGAAGTCGGCCTCCAGCGCATCGAGGTCGACGGCGGGGCCGCCGGCGGCGTCGAGCTCGGCCTGCAGGTCGAACTGCTCCTGGGTGAGCTGGAGGCGGCTCAGCGGATCGGCGGTGGCCAGCTCGGCCTCCACCGTGGCGAGGCGCTTCTTCACCGAATCCGGGGTCCGCTTGCGGCCCCGCTTTGGCTTGTTGGCGGCGATGGCTTCGAGGTACATGCGCACGGCCCGGCCCTGCGAGCGCCCTTCGGCGAGCGCTGCCTTGTGGGCATCGGACATCTGACGTGCCTGCTTCTTCTTGGTTGCCATGCGTGCAGCAAACCATTCGAGTGACGTCGGTGACAAGTCCTCGCATTGTCGAGATGCGGCCGACGCGCAGATGGTGGATGCCGCACCTGCTGACAGGACCATCAGCACAGGTCGCCATAGCGCCCATAGCGACGAGGTCGCCGCCCGCCTTTGACGTGGGTCCGCCGGGGCCGACGGGGGCGTCGCACCGCCTCTCGGAGCGCGCCCCGCCCACCGGTAGCCTCGCCCCGTGACCGACGCCACGCCGATCCACCGGGCCCTCGGCCTGACCGACACCGAGCTCGATGACATCGTGGAGATCCTCGGGCGGGAACCGAACCGCCTCGAGCTCTCGATGTACTCGGTGATGTGGTCCGAGCACTGCTCGTACAAGTCGTCCCGGATCCACCTGAAGCGGCTGCCCACCACGGGTGAGGGCGTCCTGGTCGGCCCGGGGGAGAACGCCGGGGTGATGGACGTGGGCGACGGCATCGCCGCCGCCATCCGCATCGAGAGCCACAACCACCCGTCGTTCATCGAGCCGTACCAGGGCGCGGCCACGGGCGCCGGCGGCATCCTCCGCGACATCTTCACCATGGGCGCCCGGCCCATCGCCCTCATGGACCCGCTCCGCTTCGGGCCGCTCGACGACCCGAGGAGCCGGTGGGTGGCCGAGGGCGTGGTGTCGGGCATCTCGGGCTACGGGAACTCGGTGGGCGTGCCGACGGTCGGCGGCGAGGTCGTCTTCGACGAGTGCTACCGCGGCAACCCGCTCGTGAACGTGCTGTGCCTCGGCATCCTCCCCACCGACCGGCTGGTGCTGGCCAAGGCCACGGGCGCCGGCAACCTGGCCGTGCTGCTCGGGTCGGCCACCGGGCGCGACGGCATCGGCGGCGTCAGCGTGCTGGCGTCGGCCGGCTTCGAGGAGGGCAGCGAGGACAAGCGCCCCGCCGTCCAGGTCGGCGACCCGTTCGAGGAGAAGCGCCTGATCGAGGCCTGCCTGGCCCTGCTCGACGCCGGCCTGGTGGTGGGGATCCAGGACCTCGGCGGCGCCGGGCTCACCTGCGCGGCCAGCGAGACGGCGGCCAACGGCGGCATGGGCATGGACTTCGACGTCGCCGCCGTGCCCCGGCGCGAGGCCGGCATGGAGCCGTTCGAGGTGATGACCTCGGAGTCCCAGGAGCGCATGCTCGCCATCGTCACGCCCGAGGGCCTGGCCGAGGTGCAGCGCCTCTGCGAGCGCTGGGAGGTGCGGGCCACGGTCGTCGGGCGCGTCACCGAGCCCGACGAGCGCGGGGTCGGCGCCCTGCGCGTCCTCGACGGCTTCGACGGCGAGGTCCTGGCCGACGTGCCGGCCTCGAGCCTCCACGACGCCGCCCCGCTCTACGAGCGCCCGCTCGCCGAGCCCGCCGATCGCGCCGCCCGCCTCGCCGACGAACCGCCCGCCGTCACCGCCGGCGGCGCCACCGAGGCCCTGCTCGGCCTGCTCTACGACACCACGTGGGTGTCGTCGCAGTACGACCACCAGCTGTTCCTCAACACGGTCGAGGGGCCCGGCGGCGACGCCGTGGTCCTGCGGCTCAAGCACCCGGTCACCGGCGTCGACACCGGGCGCGGCCTGGCCCTCACCACCGACGGCAACCACCGCTGGTGCGCCCTCGACCCCCGCCGCGGCACCGCCCTCACCGTGGCCGAGAGCGTGCTGAACCTGGCGTGCGTGGGCGCCCGACCGATCGCGGTCGTCAACTGCCTCAACTTCGGCAACCCCGAGCACCCCGAGGTGATGTGGCAGCTGTCGGAGGCGGTCGACGGCATGG
>DATAGR010000188.1:0-2661 GCA_036263575.1 Aquihabitans sp.
GCCCGGCAGGTCGGCGGCGGTGACCACGGCGTCGACCGGGTCGTCGAGCCCGAGCAGGGCCAGGGCGTCGTCGTCCAGGTCGAAGCGGATGCCGTGGGCCTCGAGCTCGCCGGTGGCCGGGAGGCCGCGCCCGCCGGCCAGGCGGCCCAGGACGTCGACGAGCCACGCCCGGCGGGTGGGGTCGAGGTCGCGCACCAGCGTGATCTGGGGATGCAGCTCGACCGGCGCGCCGGCGCCCGTGGCATCTCGCAGCTGGAGGACCTTCATCGCACCTCGGTTCGTCGTCCACCCCATCGGCCGGAACCGGGCGGTTCGAAGGCTGGACGGTACCCGATGCTCGCGCGTCGGCACGGGAGCGCCCGACCGCCCTCCCCCCGGTCCACGACGTTCCCGCCTACGAGACAGGGATCCGTTGCACGGGCGGGTCCCCCTCGTCGTCGCCGTGGTCGGGCGACGCCGATCGGCCGGGGCCCGGGCGCCGTCCGACGAGCCCGGCGAGGTCCCCGACGCCGCCGAGGAGGCCGGCCAACCGCTGGGCCGATCGGGGGTCGTCGACCAGGCCCTCGGCCACGTCGAGCAGCGCTCGGGACGCGGCGATCACCTCGTGGGCCGCCCGCTGCAGGTGCTCGAGGCCGGCCTGCACCCGGGGGTCGTCGGCTCGGGCGCCGAGGTCCTCGTGGCGAGCGTCGCAGGCCTCGCCGGTCATCGGGCCGGCTCCCGCCGTGCGCTGCGACCGGGCGCCGGGGCGGTGGCGCGGTCGCGCTCGGCGTCGCCGGCGAAGGTCACCCGCAGCCGCCCGTCGCGGAGTGAGGCGGCGTCGACGGGTCGGCGGCGCAGCGAGTCGGGCAGGAGGAGGGCCCGCCGGTGGCTGCCGACGCGGATGAGCAGCTCGTCGTCGCGGCGACCCAGCTCGAGGTCGTCCTTGTCGGCGAAGGGCAGCTCGAGCACGAGCTCGTAGCCGCTCCCCCTGCGGACCACCTGCAGGGGCTCCCCCGGGTGCAGGACGTCGGCCGGGCCGAGGTCGGCGTAGAGGAGCTCGCCGAAGCGGCGCAGCGCCTCGATGCCGACCAGCTCGTCGGCCGCGAGCTCGGCCCGGAGGATCGGCAGCGGGGCGAAGCCCTCCTCGATCGCGGTCAGGTGCTCGGCGTGGCGGGCCTTCCACTCGTCGAACCACGGGTCGCTGACCGCCTCGGGCAGGAGCCGGTTGGCGACCACCGCGTCGACCCGGTAGCCGAACAGCGACAGGTAGGTGTGGGTGCGCCGGGCCTCGGCCACCACCAGGCGCTCCGGGTTCACGACCAGGCGGACGCTGGTGCGGGCGGTGTCGCAGAGCAGCTCCCGCACGCCGTCCAGGCGGTCGTAGAAGGCGGCGGCGGAGCCGAACACCTCGTCGCCCGGCACCGGCAGGCCGCCCACCCGGCCCAAGAGCGGCGAGACCACCCGGTTCAGCTTCCGGCTCATCGGGAACACGCGGTCCATGTACCAGCGGAGGATCTCCGGCAGCGAGAGCAGCCGCAGCGTCTCGGCGGTGGGGGCGCAGTCGACGACCACGACGTCCCACTCGCCGCTGTCTGCGTAGGCCTTGATGTCGCTGAGGGCGAAGACCTCGTCGAGGCCGGGGATGATCGCCAGCTCCTCGGCCTCGATGGCGGCGACGCCCGCCCACTCGAACACCTGCAGGAGCCACGCCTGGATCTCGACCCACGTGTCCTCCATGCGGGCCTGGGCGTCGAGCTGCTGGCCCCACAACCCCGGCACGAGCTCGACCGGGTGGTCGCCGAGGTCGAGGTCGTAGGCGTCGGCGAGCGAGTGGGCCGGGTCGGTGCTCAACACGATCGTGCGGAGCCCGGCGTCGGCGCAGCGCAGCGCGGTCGCGGCTGCGGTCGTGGTCTTGCCGACGCCGCCCTTGCCGGTGAAGAGGAGGACCCTCAACGGGCCAGCGATTCGGCCCTGGCCTTCAGGTCGCCGAGGGCCGTGTGCATGATGCGGCCCTGGGCCCGCCGCTTGACGAAGCCGGGCAGCGGCACGACCAGCTCGGCCTCGAGCTCGTAGGTGACGGCGGTGCCGCCGGCTGCCGGGTGGAGCTCGTAGTGCCCGTCGAGCTTGCGGGTGACGTCGCCCTCGGTGAGCTTCCAGGCGATGCGGTCCGGGTCCGAGTAGTCGTAGCCGAGGGTGTAGGCGGTGGAGCGACCCATGCCGGCGGCCCGGTAGCGCACGGAGGTGGCGCGGCCCTCGTCGTCGGTCCCGAGGATCTCGATGGACTTCAGGTCCTTGGCCCACTGGGGGTACGCCGGGAAGTCGAGGAGCACCGCCCGGACGATCTCGGGGGCGGCGGCGATGGTGGTCTGCTCCGTCACGCGGTCGGCCATGGGCGCCATCATGGCGCAGAACGTCGGCCGGGTCCGGTCCCCGGTGGGCGCCGCGGGAACGTGCCGTGGCGCGAGGCCCACAGCGTGATCAGCCCGATGCCCCACACCGGTGCCATGACGCCGAACGGGGGTCGGACCGTGAAGACGCTGGCCGAGGCCACTGCGATCTGCACGAACCAGAGCCCGAGCATGGCCCGGCGCACCGGGCGGGGCGCCGACCCCGTGAGGTAGACGACGCCGGCGATGTCGACGTCCTCGTCGCCGCTGCGCACGGCGGCGCGCACGAAGCCGA
>DATAGR010000189.1:0-4030 GCA_036263575.1 Aquihabitans sp.
TCACCCCCGAGTGCAGCTCGCTCTTCCTCATCATGCCGGTGGCCCTGCTCGGCGTCGTCGGCCTGCTGCGGCGCCAGCTCCGGCTCGGCCGCGTGCTCCTCGCCATCGTGCTCAGCGTCTCGCTCGTCATGCTCGGCAACCTCGTGCGCATCGCGGCCATCGCCGGCCTCATCGAGCGGTGGGGCATCGAGCGCGGCTACGAGCTCGGCCACCTCCTCATCGGCTCGCTGATGAGCATCGCCTTCGTCGCCCTGGGCCTGCTCACGCTGGGCGGGATCATCTTCCGCCGGAGCAGCCAGCGCCCGAGCCTGGCGGTGGCACCGTGAGCCTCACCACGCTGGGCTTCGCCCAGGCGATGGCGCTCGTGCTGAGCGTCACGTTCCTCTGCTACGTGGTGGCGATCCTCCTGCCCTACGTGCGGGCTCGGCCCCGCCAGAAGGGGCACGCCGAGGACCTGGCCTGGCACCTCTTCGTGCCGGCGCGCGACGAGGCGGCGGTGATCGGCGGCACCGTCGCCACCCTGCGCGAGCGGTTCCCGACGGCCCACGTGTGGGTGATCGACGACGCCAGCACCGACGCCACCCCCGACCTCGTCGCCGACGCATCCGAGCGCGACCCGCTGGTGCACCTGGTGCGCCGCCACCTGCCCCACGCCCGCACCGGGAAGGGCGACGCCCTCAACGCCGCCTACCGGGCGCTCGGCGACCACCTCGCCGCGTCGGGCGGCACGGAGCTCGACCGGTCGAAGGTCATCGTCGGGGTCGTCGACGCCGACGGGGAGCCGGCACCCGACTGCCTCGACGTCATCGCCGCCCCGCACCTGTTCGGCGACGCCGACGTGGCGGCCGTGCAGATCTGCGTCCGCATGATCAACCGCGACGAGCGCCGGCCGAGCCCGTCGCGCGGCCGTCTCGTCAACCTCGCCCAGCGCACGCTCGTGCGGATGCAGGACCTGGAGTTCTGCGGGCCGATCGCCGCGGTCCAGATCACGCGCCAGCGCACCCGCACCGTCGGCCTCGGCGGCAACGGCCAGTTCACCCGGCTGGCGGCCCTCGACGCCATCGCCGTCGACGGCGACCGCCCGTGGCACGGGTCGCTGCTCGAGGACTACGAGCTCAGCCTCCACCTCCTCATCGCCGGGTACCGCAGCGAGTACACGATGGACACCCACGTGGAGCAGGAGGGCCTCACCAGCCTCCGGCGCTTCGTGACCCAGCGGACCCGCTGGGGCCAGGGGACCATGCAGTGCGGCTCGTACCTGCCCCGCCTGTGGAACTCGCCCCACGTCACGTCGGCCGGCGTGTTCGAGGCCAGCTACTACCTCCTCCAGCCGTGGCTGCAGCTGCTGGGCACGTTCGTCTACAGCATCCCGCTCGGCCTCTTCCTCGCCACCCTCGCCACCGACCCCGGCCGGATCACCGCCTTCCTCACCCACGGCGGCTGGACCCTCTCGCTGCTCTACCTGGCCTTCGGCTTCGGCCCCTTCGTGGTGTGGGGCCCGCTCTACGTCCGCCGCTGGGCCCCGGAGGTCGGCCGGGTGCGGGCCCTCGGCTTCGGCTTCGCCTACGCGGCCTACGTCCTCCTCTTCTACGTCACCTCCTGGCGCGCCTTCGGGCGCATCGTCTCGGGCCGCAGCGGTTGGGCCAAGACCCGCCGCAACCGCGAGGCCGTCGTCGGACCCGTCGCCCTGGAGGCCTGACCGTGACCACCAAGCCCGTCCACCCACCCCTCGGGTCCAGCCGGACCCCAGCCCCGGAAGGCACCCGACCATGAAGCGCACCACCACCCTCGGCGGCCTGATCGCCGCGATCGGCCTCGCCGCCGTCTCGCTCCTCCCCGTCGCCCCTGCCGCGGCGGCCGGCACCGAGAACGGCGCCTACGGCATGCTCGTCGCCGGCAACCCCGACGCGCCCACCTTCTTCCGCGCCGTGACGAAGGCAGCGGTGCCCTTGGTGGTCGGCACCGGTGGCACGGCGAGCGACGCCAGCGAGACCGCGTTCGTCGACAGCGGTGGCCGCCTGGCGACGGCCAGTCTCCTGACGGCCACCGTCACGCCAACATCGGCCGCCGCCACGGCCGAGTCGGTCGGGCTCCTCCGCCCGACCTTCGGACCGTCGACCCCGCTGGTGTTCGTCGGCGCGGTGGAGACGACATGCCTGTTCGACGCCGCCACCGGCACCGTCTCGGGCGCCGTCGCCATCGAGGGCGGCGTGGTCAGCGGCGGGACCGCCCTGCCGGCCGCGCCGGGTGCGAACACCGCCGTGGCCACCGGCGGCACCGAGACGCTGGTGCTCAACCGCCAGCGGACCGCCCCCGACGGCAGCCTCATCGTCGACGGCATCGTCTACACGGACGAGTCCGGCAACGTCGTGGTCCTGGCCTCGGCCACGTGCCAGCCGGCGGACCTGCTCGCCGTCGACGCCGTCGCGCCGGTCGTGGCCCTCGGTGCCGCCGGCCTCGCCGCCCTCGGCGGCGCCGCCTGGTACGGCCGCTTGCGCCGCCGTCCCTCCTCCGTCGCCCACCCGGCCCTCGCCGACTGACCCGGGAGCGCGCCCATCGCCACGCCCGTCGGCTCCACCGCCACCCCTGCACAGCGTTCACCTCACCGGTCCTCGTGACCACCACCAGAAAGCAGTCATCTCATGAAGCGCACCACCAAGCTCGGCACCCTCGCCGCGGCGGCCGGTCTGGCCGCCACCACCCTCCTGCCCATGGCCCCCGCAGGAGCCGCCGGCACCGAGAACGCCGCCTTCGGCTTCCGCGGCGTCAACGGCGCCAGCACCTCGCAGCCCATCACCAACCGCACCTGGGCGGCGGTGTCCGGCACCGACGGCACGGCCAGCGCGGCCCAGGTGAACTTCTTCACCGCCGGCACCGGCACGTTCCGGGCCCGGGCGACCGGTGGCGTCACCAGCGCCATCACGCCGACGTCAGGAAGCGCGAACGCAGCGGGCGTCCAGCTGTACCAGGGCGTGTCCGCGAGCGCACCTCCGGAGCTGACGGCTGATGCCGTCGCCACCACGTGCTCGTTCGACCAGGCCACGGGCACCGTCTCGGGGAGCACCAGCATCACGAACGGGCAGCGCCTCATCACCCCGTCCGTCCCGTTGCTCGCCCTGCCGTCCAGCCCGGCCCCCAACACGTCCGGTACGGGCGTCGGGACGAGCTACGTGCTGAACCGCCAGACGACGAACCCAGACGGCAGCCTCACCGTCGACGGGCTCGTGTACACGGACGGCCTCGGCGCCACCTTCACGGTCGGCTCGGTGACGTGCCAGCCCGCGGAGCTGCTCGCAGTCGACGCGGTCGACCCGCTGGTGGGCCTCGGCGTGGCCGGTGCCCTCGGCACGGTCGGGGGTGCCGCCTGGTACGCCCGCTCGCGCCGCCGCCCTGTCCTGGCCGCCGCCGCCCGGCCGGCCGCCGGCTGATCCCCCGGCCCCTGGGCGGGCCGGCGACGCACGTCGCCGGCCCGCCCTCGGGTTCCCGGTCGCTGCCCCGCACCATGTCCGCCACCTCCGCCACCGTGCTGTTCGTCTACGGCACGCGTCCCGAGGCCGTGAAGCTGGCCCCGGTCGTCACCGCGGTGCAGGCCACACCCGGGCTGCGCGCCGTCGTCGCCGTCACCGGGCAGCACCGAGCCATGCTCGACCAGGTCAACGAGATCTTCGGCATCGTGCCCGACCACGACCTCGACCTGGCGGCGCCCCGCCAGACCCTCGCCCACATCACCACCCGGGCCCTCGATGGCGTGGGGGCGGTCATCGAGCGGGAGCAGCCCGCCATGGTGGTCGTCCAGGGCGACACCACGACCGCCTTCGCCAGCGCCCTCGCCGCCTTCTACGCCCAGGTGCCCGTCGCCCACGTCGAGGCCGGGCTGCGCACCGGCGACCGCTACTCGCCCTTCCCGGAGGAGCTCAACCGCCGCCTCGTCGGCCAGCTCGCCTCGCTCCACCTGGCGCCGACCACCACCACGCGCGACAACCTCCTCGCCGAGCCGGTCGACCCGGCGTCGATCATCGTCACCGGCAAC
>DATAGR010000190.1:0-2679 GCA_036263575.1 Aquihabitans sp.
CCAGGGCTCCGGCGACGTCAAGTACCACCTCGGCCAGACCGGCACGTTCACGAGCCGCCACGGCGACACCATCCCGATCGAGCTGGCCGCCAACCCGAGCCACCTGGAGACCGTCGACCCCGTGGTCGAGGGCATGGTGCGGGCCAAGCAGGACCTCATCAACGACCCCGAGGCCTTCTCGGTGCTGCCGATCCTGCTGCACGGCGACGCCGCCTTCGCCGGCCAGGGCGTGGTGGCGGAGACGCTCAACTGCTCCACCATCAAGGGCTACCGGGTCGGCGGCACCATCCACCTGATCATCAACAACCAGCTCGGCTTCACCACCTCGCCCGAGTCGGCCCGCTCCTCGGAGTACTCCACCGACGTCGCCAAGATGATCGAGGCGCCGATCTTCCACGTGAACGGCGACGACCCGGAGGCCTGCGTCCAGGTCGCCCGGCTGGCCTACGCCTTCCGCCGGCGGTTCCACCGCGACGTCGTCATCGACATGGTCTGCTACCGCCGCCACGGCCACAACGAGGGCGACGACCCGAGCTACACCCAGCCGCTCATGTACAAGCGCATCGACGCCCGGCGCTCGGTGCGCAAGCTCTTCACCGAGTCGCTCGTCAAGCGGGGCGACATCTCCATCGAGGAGGCCGAGCAGGCCCTCGACGACTTCAGCGCCCGCCTCGGCGCCGCGCTCGCCGAGACCCGTGACGCCAAGCCGGCCGACGAGGTCATCGCCCTGCCGGTGCCGCCGGCCGTGGGCGTGCTGCCCCACGTCGAGACCGGGGTGTCACGCGAGGTGCTCGACCGGGTGTACGCCACCATGTCCTCGGTCCCCGAGGGCTTCCACGTCCACCCCAAGCTCGCCAAGCAGTTCGAGGCCCGCACCAAGATGGTGCAGGAGGGCCAGGTCGACTGGGCCACGGCCGAGGCGCTGGCCTTCGGGTCGCTCCTGCTCGAGGGCACCGACATCCGCTTCGCCGGCCAGGACTCGCGGCGCGGCACCTTCTCGCAGCGCCACGCCGTGCTGTCCGACTACGACACCGGCGCCGAGTACGCCCCGCTGTCGCACCTGGCCGACGGCCAGGGCAAGTTCTGGATCTACGACTCGCTCCTGAGCGAGTACGCGGCCATGGGCTTCGAGTACGGCTACTCGGTGGTCCACAAGGGCGCGCTGGTCTGCTGGGAGGCGCAGTTCGGCGACTTCGTCAACGGCGCCATGATCGTCATCGACCAGTACCTGGTGGCCGCCGAGGACAAGTGGGGCCAGACGTCGGGTCTCGTCCTGCTGCTGCCGCACGGCCTCGAGGGCCAGGGCCCCGAGCACTCGTCGGGCCGGATCGAGCGCTTCCTCACCCTGTGCGCCGAGGACAACATCCAGGTGGCCAACGCCACCACCTCGGCGCAGTACTTCCACCTCCTCCGGCGCCAGATGCTGCGCGAGGTGCGCAAGCCGCTGGTCGTCATGACCCCGAAGTCGCTCCTGCGGGCCAAGACCGCCCGGTCGCCGATCGCCGAGCTCGAGCACGGGTCGTTCCAGGAGCTGCTCGACGACCCCACGGTCACCGACCGGGCGGCCGTCGAGCGCCTCGTCTTCTGCTCCGGCAAGGTGGCCTACGACGCCATCGCCCGGCGCGACGAGAAGGGCCACGCCGCCGCCGTCGTCAGGATCGAGCAGCTGTACCCGTTCCCGTACAAGCAGATCAGCGAGCTCATCACGTCGTACCCGAACGTCCAGGAGGTCGTCTGGCTCCAGGAGGAGCCCGACAACATGGGCCCACGGTCGTTCGTCAACGAGCGGCTGTGGCCGCTGGTCCCCGAGGGCATGAAGTACCGCCAGGTCTCGCGCACCGGTTCGGGCAGCCCGGCCACCGGATCGCACGGCATCCACGTGCAGGAGCAGTCCCAGATCCTCGACCAGACCTTCGAGGGCCTGTAGCGACCGCTGCCGGAGGCGCTCGGGTGTGACCGATGGCGCCTTGCCCGATCGGGTGACCCGGCATAACGTCCGTTATCGGGGTGCGCCGCCGGGGCGCGTTCGCGCGAGGCAAGGGGAACGGGTCGTGTCGACCAACGAGGAGCTCATCGGGCGCGCCGACGTCAACGACATCGAGGCGATCATGGCCATCGCCGCCGAGGAGGGCGAGGACAACGTCCGCGCCGTGCGCGACCACGCCGACGCCCTGTTCACGTGGGACTACGAGAAGGGCAAGCGCCCGGCGCTGAACAAGCTCTACGAGAAGGCCAAGCACAGCCAGTGGAACGGTGAGACCGATCTCCCGTGGGACACCGCCGTCGACCCCATGGAGCTGGTCGAGCTGCAGCGGATATCGTTCGGCCACACGCCCGAGACCCGGGCCGCCAAGACCGCCGGCACCCCGTTCGAGAACTGGGGCGACGAGCAGTTCGACCAGATGGCGCTGGAGTCGAACAACTGGATGCTCAGCCAGTTCATGCACGGCGAGCAGGGGGCGCTGATCTGCACGGCCAAGATCGTCGAGACGGTGCCGTGGATCGACGCCAAGTACTACGCCGCCACCCAGGTGATGGACGAGGCCCGCCACGTCGAGGTCTTCGCCCAGTACCTCGACCTGAAGCTCAACGGCCACTACCCGATCAACGCCCACCTGAAGGCGCTGCTCGACGACATCATCAACGACAGCCGCTGGGACATGACCTACCTGGGCATGC
>DATAGR010000191.1:0-3581 GCA_036263575.1 Aquihabitans sp.
ACCCCTCGCGGTCGTCGTGCAGCACCGGACGGCCAGGGGCCGCCGCCCAGCGGGCGACCCACCGGGCGCTGAGGCTGCCGTCGCCGAGGGCGGCGACGTCGGCCTCGGTGGTGCCGGCGGGGAGGTGCGGTGCCCACGCCGGGGCCCCTGCTGCTGGGTCGGTCACGAGCCTCCTCGGCGGCGTGGGCCCGAGGGTCCGGGCCTGGTCATCTTGCCCTCCGGGAACCCTTCACCCGGCGCCCGGGCTCCGTTAGATTTTCGCCAACCGGGTCGGTCGAACGGACCGGTCCACCACGTGAAGCGAGAACACCTTGGCAACTGGCACCGTGAAGTTCTTCAACGCCGAGAAGGGCTTCGGGTTCATCACCCGGCCCGAGGGCGCGGACGTCTTCGTGCACTTCTCCAACATCCAGGGCACGGGCTACAAGACCCTCGAGGAGGGGCAGAACGTCGAGTTCGACATCGCCCCCGGCCGCAAGGGCGAGGAAGCGCAGAACGTCCGGGTGATCTGAGGCCCCGCCCCGTCGTCCCCGAACCGGTCACCACCTGACCGGTTTGGGGACGATGATGGGGGCGTGCGTGCCGACCGCCTCGTCGCCATCCTCCTCCTGCTCCAGGCCCGCGGGCAGGTCACCGCGTCGGAGGTCGCCGAGGAGCTCGAGGTCTCCGAGCGCACGGCTCGCCGGGACCTCGACGCCCTGGGCGTCGCCGGGCTCCCCATCTACTCGGTGCAGGGCCGCAACGGCGGCTGGCGCCTGGCCGGCGGCGGCACCACCGACCTGAGCGGCCTGACCGCCCACGAGGCCCGGGCGCTGTTCCTGGTCGCCGGCCCGTCGTCGTCGGCCACGCCGGAGGTCCGGGCCGCGCTCCGCAAGCTCGTCCGGGCCCTGCCCGAGTCGTTCCGCCGCGACGCCGAGGCCGCCTCGGGCGCCGTCGTGGTCGACCCCGCCGGGTGGGACGGCCCGACGGGCGTGTCGGCGCCGACGCCGCCGCTGCTCGACGCCGTCCAGCAGGCGGTCATCTCGGGCACCCAGGTCACGCTGGGCTACGTCGCCCGCGACCAGGCCACCACCGCGCGCACCATCCACCCCCTCGGCCTGGCCACCAAGGGCGTCCACTGGTACCTCGTCGCCGACACCGCCGCCGGCATGCGGCTGTTCCGCGTCGACCGCATGACGTCGGTCGAGCCCACCGGCGAGCCCGTCGTGCGGCCCGACGGCTTCGACCTGGCCGAGGCGTGGCGCATGATCACCGGCAGAATCGACGAGCTGCGCACGCCGGTGCAGGCCCGTGCCTCGGTCGACGCCGACCTGGTCCACTGGGCCCGCGTCGCGTTCGGCATCCGCCTCCAGATCGGCCCGCCCGACGGCGACGGGCGCGTGACCATCGAGGTGCGGGGCCACTCGCACGAGTCGCTCGCCCGGGAGCTGGCCCCGTTCGGGGGCGGGGTGTTGGTGCACGAGCCGGCCGAGGTCCGGGCCTTCCTCGGCGCCATGGGCCGGGCGCTGGCCGACGCCCACGAGGCCTGATGGACCCGCCCGTCGCTCATCCGGTCGGGCGACGCCCGAGCCGTGGTGGCAGCAGCGGCCATGCTGCCGCGAACCGGCCCGTTTCGGGCACACTGGTGCCATGGCTTCGAGCAACCCTGCGCTCAACGAGAAGGTCTTCCAGCGCGAGATCGAGCGGAACGGCTCGGCTCGCCCCGGACCCGGCTGGGGCTCCCCCGCCGACGAGGTCCCGCCCGGGCTCTTCGGCGGTGGCGGTCGCCGGCCGGGCGCCAGCACCCTGCCGCCCCCGCCCGGGCGCACGCCCGGCCCCACGTGGCAGCCCCCCGCCCCGCCCACGGGCCCCGTCGGCACCGGGGGCGACACCATGCGCCTCGGCGGCACGCTGTCGGCCGCCGCCGTGCTCCTCGGCTTCCTGGTCGTCGCCGGCTGGTTCGGCTGGCAGGCGGTCACCACCACCGAGGTCCAGACCGCCCGCGGCGTCGAGACGAGCTTCGAGATCCCCGGGTGGATCTGGGGTGCGCTGATCGGCGCCCTCGTCCTCGCCGTCGTCACCATCTTCAAGCCGAAGGTCGCCCGCATCACGGCGCCGCTCTACGCGGTGGCCGAGGGCCTGGTGGTCGGCGCGATCAGCCACGCCTACGAGGCCCAGTACGAGGGCATCGTGCTCCAGGCGGTCGGCCTCACCATCGGCGTGTTCGTGATGATGCTGGTGCTCTACGCCAGCGGCACCGTGCGGGTCACCGACAAGCTCCGCAAGGGGATCTTCGCCGCCACGGGCGCCGTCATGCTCGTCTACCTGGTGTCGATCGTGCTGCGGCTCTTCGGCGCCGACATCCCGATGATCCACGAGTCGGGCCCCGTCGGCATCCTCTTCAGCCTGGTCGTGGTGGGCATCGCCGCCTCCAACCTGCTGCTCGACTTCGACTTCATCGAGCGGGGCGTGCAGGTCGGCGCCCCGCGGTACATGGAGTGGTACGGCGCCTTCGGGCTGATGGTGACCCTGGTCTGGCTCTACCTCGAGCTCCTGCGCCTGCTCTCCAAGCTCCGCGAGCGCTGATCGGGGCTGCCCGGTCCGGGGGGCGGGTGAGGTCGCACACCTCCCCCCGCCCGGCAGGGCAGACTGTGGCCTCTGACCTGGCGAGGAGGCCACCCCCCTGTGACCGACACCATTTCCTGCCCCAACTGCAGCGCCTCGCTGCCGTCCGCAGCGACGTTCTGCACGAGCTGCGGCACACGCCTCGGCGACACCGCGACCGCCGCGCCGGCGGGACCCACCGACCCCCCGGCCGACGCCACCCTGGTCGACCACCCAGGCCTCCACGACTCCACCCAGGTGTTCACGCCGCCGCCGCCGCCCGCCGCGCCCCCGGCCCCGCCGGCGTCGAACCCGCCGTGGCAGCCGGCCGACGCCACGCCGCCGCCCGCACCGCCCGCCGGTGCGCCGTGGTCGCCCCCGGGCACGCCGCCCGGGCAGTCGTGGCAGCAGCCCCCCGCCGCCCCGCCGGCACAGGGCTGGGGTCCGCCCGCCGCCGCCCCCGCCGGCCAGTGGGGCGCCACGGCGACCACGCCGGGGAGCACGGGCACCACCGATAAGGCGGGCTCGCCCATCGGGGGACTGCTGGCGGTGCTCGGCGGCATCCTCACGTTGATCGGCCTGTTCACGGCGTGGGTCGGCAACAACCAGACCGACGAGACCACGTCGGGCTGGGACCTCGTCTCGGGCGACAAGGGGCTGGAGTCGCAGGACCCCTACCTGATCCTCGCCCTCGGCCTCGGCGCCCTGGTCATCGGCGGCCTGCTGTTCACCGGGGCGGCCCGCCAGATCGCCCGCATCGCGGCGATCGTCGTGGGGCTCGTCATCGTCGGCGTCGC
Source organism: Aquihabitans sp. (assembly GCA_036263575.1). Classification (GTDB taxonomy): domain Bacteria; phylum Actinomycetota; class Acidimicrobiia; order Acidimicrobiales; family Iamiaceae; genus Aquihabitans. The sequence continues at coordinate 3,381 of DATAGR010000191.1, forward strand.
CGCCCGCGACTGGCTGTCGATCGCGGACCTGGCCAAGGACCTGCCGAGCGACGTCGAGATCACCGCCAAGTTCGGCTTCTACCTCACGATCGCCGGCGGCATCGTCACCGCCCTCGCCTCGCTCCTGCCGGCGGCGCGCAAGCGAGCCACCACCAGCATCTGAGCCCCCGGTCCGGCGCCGGTGGCCCCGCCCCCGGCGCC